>CAZYUZ010000158.1:2531-5222 GCA_964650775.1 uncultured Lachnoclostridium sp.
GGAGACATGACAGACTATGCGGATGGTGCACTTGCTCCTTGGTTTGGTCAGGCGAGAGATATTCAGATGATCCAGTTGCCGGAAGGAATGACTTCTGTTGGGGATTATGCTTTTATGGGATGTGAGGGTGTGACAAGCATTGTGATTCCGGAAAGTGTTACTGAAATTGGAGAATGTGCATTTTCACAATGCAGAAGTCTGATTTTTGTTGATTTAGGAAACAATCTGCAGATTATTGGAGAGGGAGCTTTTCAGGAATGTGAATCATTGCCATGGATTAATATTCCGGCTTCTGTAACAGAAATCAGAGCCAAAGCATTTTACAGATGCTATAGCATGATTGCAGGCAATACTCCGGAAACGGTCAAAGTACTTGGAGAATCTGTATTTTCCTACTGTACGGACATGGTTAGAGCAGTGATCAATGCACCAATCGAAGAACTGCCAAGTTGGACATTTTATGGATGTAAGAGTTTGTCGGATGTATCATTAGCACCGGAAATTGTATCAGTAGGAGACTATGCATTTCTGTTTTGCGAAAATCTGAGTGGAATTTATACACAGGGTGGAAAGCTGGAAACAGTACATGCCTTGGAAGAGAGCCTTTATAATAAAGATGGTTCACCAAAAAAAGGTCTGCTGAAGGCATATGATATGTCAGCTTATTCTATGGTAGAAATCGATGATGGGCAAATTTTCACACAGATAAAAATGGTCTCCGATTCATCCGTAATTGTTTTGATTAAGTTAACTACCGATTATGCAAATGGGGAGACAGAACCGAGTGTAGAAACGAAAGCGGTCATTTTTAGTAGCTCAGGCTGGGAAAAGTTATCAGAAATATCAACAGAGATTGTGAAATATTGCAAACTTCCATTAATAAGTATTGAAGTTTATCAGAGCGAAGACACACTGGAAAGCGAATGGATAGAATTCTTTGTTGCAAAACCTGTAGCTATGCGAATTGCAGCAAAAACAGGATATTTTTGGGAAATTGACATGTCAAACACTACATTGGGCAGTTTTAGCGGACAATATGATTTGACTGAAATGGCAGCAAAGACCATGGCTGAGAAAGTAGCGATTGAGGCAATGCTTTCCGAGATGGACGATGAACAGTCTTTTGAGGTAGAGGACACATCTGACTCAGAATCCGGAGTGGTTTTTGAGCCTTATGATTCAGATAGTGTGCAAAATTCTCTTGGAGAGTCTCATCTGGTGGACGAAGAAGGAACCACCTATTATGTAACAAAGCGTTCCTCAAAGTGGGGGATCACAGGCAAACAATTTGCCGTTTATGTGGGACTTTGGATAGCATCTGCGGTACTGATCGTCGCAGTAATCATGCTCTCTATGAATCAGAGAAAGAAATCTAAAGAGCAGTATGAGGAGTTGGTAAAGCAGGGGAAAGCAGAGGATGCAGTAGCCAAAGAAGCGCTTCAAGTGGAACTATTAAAGGACATACTAGATAAAAAAACGGATAATCAAAGTTTTTGAGGGTCTAAGTTGAGGGGCTGATTTTGTGATCAGTCCCTCTTTTAAAATAGATGATTTTTATAATGTAAAGTAAGAAAACGGCATATTGTTATCTTGGACTGCATCATGGATTTGATGAAGCATATGTGGGGCACATTCCGTATTATATGCATTTATCAGTAATTCTGGTTGCGATTAATTTTATTGTGGCATATATATTTAATACATTTAGCTGTGTTATTCGAAGAGGATATTATAATGAATTATTGGCAATTGCAAAGCATATTTGCTTTACATTGCTGCTGCTGGTATTTTATCTTTTCTCAGCGAAACGAAGCGAGGATTATTCCAGTGGTATCTGCTTATGAGAATGTGGTGAACTATGCTTGCCGCGAATGGGTGGATGAAGTTTTTATCCATACAACAGGAAAGAATGTACATATTGAAAAACTTGGAAATTATACGGTTTCGATCAGTAGCATCAATGTGGCTACACCGGTGCAATTATTTGCGAAAAGAGCGTTGGATATTATAGAGGGAATCGTAGGCTGTATTTGTACGCTAGTCATTTATATCGTCATCGCACCAAAGATTAAGAAAAATCTTTTGATCCGGGAATTACCGGTATGTGGCAAGTAAGCGGACACAGTAATATTACGGATTTATATCTAAAAAACGGAGAATTGTAGTCGGAATTAATAGGAAGTTAGAAATTTCGATTATTCCTATTCAAAATCAAAAAAACATGTTACCATGAAAAGAGAAAACAGAATGAACAAAAGAAAACGAACACTTCAGGAACTGACAATCAAAGATAATTTTATGTTTGGGGCAGAAAAGTATCGTTATACGCAAAAGAAAATCTGTTCAGAACTGCCGGGGCTATCAATGGAGGATGTGGCTCATACGATTTTTTTTAGCACCAAAGGTAATGATGAGGAGGAAATTTCAGCAGAAATGGTTCGTTTCCTAAAATTTGTAGAGGCACCGCTTTCTGAAAGTGAACAGGACTTTGAAGATGATTATGTGCGAAAGCTGCAGCACAGCATCAAAAAAGTAAAGGAAAGCCGCGAAATGGGGGCGAAGTATATGAGATTTGAAGAATATTTAAACGAAGAAAGAGAAGAAGGCTTATATGTCATGGCGATATTTGAGGAAGAATAAAAGAATAACTATCGATACACCGAAAAAATTAGAAAAGAGAGGACGCGCAAT
>CAZYUZ010000159.1:0-5175 GCA_964650775.1 uncultured Lachnoclostridium sp.
ACACTTACTATAATGTATACAGCCAGAGGGTCGTTTTAGAACAATAATGACGATTATCTAATTCCTCTATAATCTCTTACCATGTAATGCCTTTTTCAGCCATCAATACCATTGCATGGTAGAGAAAATCTGCCATTTCATATTTGATTTCTTCCGGGTCAGGGTTCTTTGCCGCAATGACAAGCTCTGTTGCTTCCTCGCCGACTTTTTTCAAGATCTTATCAATTCCTTTATCAAAAAGATAATTGGTATAAGAACCTTCTTTTGGATGCATTTTTCTGTCCATGATGGTATCATAAACATTTTCAAAAACCTTCAGCGGATTACTTTCTTTGTAATCCTTTTTCAGCATATTGTTAAAGAAACAGGTCGGTTTTCCGGTATGACAGGCAGCGCCCACCTGGGAAACCTTCGCCAAAATCGTATCATAGTCACAGTCTGCTGTTAAAGACTTTACATACTGAATGTGTCCGCTTGTCAGCCCTTTTGTCCAGAGACATTTTCTGCTGCGGCTGTAATAGGTCATAAGACCTGTTTCAAGCGTTCTATTAAATGCTTCCTCTGTCATATATGCCATCATTAAAACTTCATTTGTACGATAATCCTGAGTAATTACAGGAATCATGCCGTCAGAATTCAGTTTTAACTCATCCCATGAAATTTCACTGCGAAGCACGTTTGTATCAATTCCCATCTGATTTCCACGGTTTTTTATTTTCATAAAATCCGTTGTTTTCTGGCTGACAAACGCACCAGTAACACCCATTACTGCATTCTTTTCAAGGATATAGAAAATATCATGGCCTTCTTTGACGGTTGCTGCTAAAATCGGAAGAGAATATTTATAATATGCATTCTCCGGCAAATCACGTACCGCAACTACCATACTTGCATATTCTTCTAAAGCACTGTTGTTTGCCATCAACTGTTCTTTACAGTCAACCGAAGCCGCAATTTTATCTTTGCCAAAACGCTTTGAAACTTCTTCTAACATTGCGCGATTACTTTCCTTAGAGAAATTTAAAATCGCTTTCGAACATCCTGTATATAGGATTTTTTTCACATCTTCCACACGATTAATGTTTCCGCCGCCAAATAAAGGCACTTCCACAACGCGATAGATTTCTTTCATCACATGAAGATTGATCTCATGTTCTTCATCCTCAGATGATAAATCATACAGGATTATGGCATCTGCTCCAGCTTCGCTGAAATATTTTGCCAGCGCTACCGGATCTTCTCCGTCACAAAGTCCATCTTTTAAGTAAATTTCCGGTATAATCAGTTTTTTCATAAACTTGTATCTCCAAATTATAATGTTTCTTTTGTGGAAAGTACTCCAACAATTCGATCATCATACATTGTAGCAGAATCCAGCGCTTTTGCAAAGGCTTTAAACATTGCTTCCACGATATGATGATTGTTGCTGCCGGATAACACTTTAAAATGCAAGTTCATGCCAGCACTATAGGAAATCGCGTAGAAAAATTCCTTTACCATTTCCAAATCCATATCTCCACATTTTTCCGCTGTAAATACCGCATCAGAAACATAATATGGTCTGCCGGATAAGTCAATGGCGCATAAAACAAGTGCTTCATCCATCGGTAAAATGCAGCTGCCGTAACGTTTGATACCCTTCTTATCTCCAACTGCTTCTTTAATCGCATTTCCAAGGACAATCCCTGTATCTTCAATCGTATGATGGCAGTCTACAAACAAATCTCCATCTACTTTCACATCCAGATCAAACAACCCATGTCGTGCAAAACCGTCCAGCATGTGGTCAAAAAATCCCACTCCAGTTTCACTTTTGCAAGTGCCTATGCCGTCAATATTTAAAGTAAGTTTAATCTTTGTTTCCTTTGTATTTCTTTCTACAGATGCACTACGCATTTACTTTTCCTCCTCAAAACGTACTTTGATAGAGTTTGCATGAGCAGTTAACTGCTCACTGGTTGCAAATTTGATAATATCTTTATGAATTGGCTCTAAAGCCTCTTTGCTATAATAAATAATGCTGGATTTCTTCACAAAATCATCCACAGATAATGGTCCAAAGAATTTTGCAGTACCGTTCGTCGGTAAAATGTGGTTAGGACCCGCAAAATAATCTCCCAAAGGCTCTGAACTGTATTCCCCGATAAAGATTGCCCCTGCATTTTTAATCTTTGTCATGACCTCAAATGGATTCTTTGTCATGATTTCCAGATGCTCTGATGCAATATCATTTGCTGCATCGATGGCATCCTGCATACTTTCAGCCACAAGAATGTAACCGTAGTTTTCAATAGATTTTGTCATGATTTCTTTTCTGGAAAGCTCTTCAATAAACTTGTCAACTTCCACTGAAACTGCTTCAGCAAGTTCCTTACTGGTCGTTACCAAAATCGCAGATGCAAGTTCGTCATGTTCCGCCTGAGATAAAAGGTCTGCTGCCACATATCTTGGATTTGCAGTTTCATCTGCAAGCACAAGAATTTCACTAGGTCCAGCGATTGAATCAATACTCACATAGCCGTACACAGCCTTTTTTGCAAGTGCTACATAAATATTTCCAGGCCCTACAATTTTATCTACTTTCGGAATACTTTCCGTACCAAACGCTAACGCAGCAATTGCCTGCGCACCGCCTACTTTATAGATTTCATCTGCACCGGCTTCATTTGCCGCAACCAGAGTATTTGGATTTACTTTTCCATCTTTTCCCGGAGGTGTTACCATCACGATTTTTTCGACTCCGGCTACTTTTGCAGGAATCACATTCATCAGAACGCTGGATGGATATACCGCCTTACCGCCCGGTACATAAACACCAGTCGTTGCAAGCGGGGTCACTTTCTGTCCCAGCATGGTGCCGTTTGGTTTAGAATCAAACCAGCTGTACTGACGCTGTTTTTCATGATATTCCCGGATATTTACCAGTGCTTTTCTGATGACTTCTATAAGCTCCGGATCGACCAAGGTATAGGCTTTTTCGATTTCTTCCTTTGTCACACGAATATTTCCTGCATCAATAGCTGCACCGTCAAAACGTTTTGTATAATCAAAAATTGCTGCATCTCCGTTAGCACGAACATTATCAATGATGTCATTGACACGGTCGATAAATTCACCATAGTGATTTGGACTGCGCTTTAACAGATCACTTAACAGATTTTGCTTTGAATTTTCATCTAAAGTTACGATTCTCATAATGTTTCCTCTTTTCCTATAAAACCGCCTTGATGTCACTGATCAGTTTGGCGATTCTTTCCCGTTCCATTTCCATACTTACACGGTTGACAACCATTCTGGCAGATAATGGACGAATTTCTTCTAAAACTCCCAGACCATTCTCACGAAGGGTAGATCCTGTTTCTACAATATCTACAATGACTTCGGAGAGTCCTACCAGTGGAGCAAGCTCAATGGAACCATTTAACTTGATGATTTCCACTGTCTGGTGTTTTTTATTATAAAAATAATCCTTTGCAATGTTTGGATATTTGGTAGCTACACGAATCAGCTCCTGGCTTTCCAGTTTTTCTCTTGCACTTTCCGGACCGCAGACACACATTCTGCATTTACCGAATCCAAGATCAAGTACCTCGTACATTTTACGGCTTTCTTCTAAAATCGTGTCACTTCCAACAACACCAATATCTGCTGCTCCGTATTCTACATAAGTTGGCACATCCGGACCTTTTGCAAGGAAAAATTTTAGTTTTAATTCCTCGTTTACGAAAATCAGCTTTCTCGTATTCGGGTCCTTCATTTCTTCCATATGGATGCCGATATTCTCAAAAAGCTCTAAGGTCTTTTTCGCGAGACGTCCTTTACAGAGAGCAAAGGTTAAATATCTGTCACCTGTAATTTCTTCTTTCTTAGCAGCCTCTTCTTTTCGTTCAAGAGCGAGCATCAGCTGGTCAATAACAATAGCAAATCCGACTGCTGGAAGCTTTCTTCCAAAATGACTCAAAAGCTTGTCATAGCGTCCACCCTTTACGATCGCTTCACCACTGCCAAATGTATAGGCACGGAATATAATTCCAGTATAGTAATTGTATTTGCTCAACATTCCGAGATCAAAGGACACGTATTTTTCACATCCGCACCACTTTAAGCCCTCGTAGATGTCTTCCAAAATCGAAATTGCTTTCAATGCTTTTTCATTGTCAGTCAATTTTTTCGCTTTTTCTAAAACTTCCACTGAACCGGCCAGTGTTGTCAGCGAAGAAAATGCTTTTTTCAGTCCTTCCGGCATATCCGCTTTCGATAAAATCTCTTCTACCGCAAAAATATTTTTATTAGAAATCTGGAATCTTAATGCATCTTCCACTTCAGGTTCCAGATCCGCTTCCAAAAGAAGACTTCTAAAGAACATTACCTGTCCTAAACTGATCTGGAAATCCTTTAATCCGGCTTTCTGAAGAGAGGCTACCAGCATGGAAATCATCTCTACATCAGCTTTTACGGAAGAATCCCCCATAAGTTCTGCACCAAGCTGTGTCGATTCTTTTAAACGTCCCTGATATTTATCATGATTGATAAAGGTGCTTCCCATATAGCAGAGGCGAATCGCTTCTTCCCCATGGAAGTATTTAGAAACTGCTCTTGCAATGGATGGTGTCATATCCGGTCGAAGTACCAGTGTATTTCCTTCCTTGTCAAAAAATTTATATAATTCATTGGACGGAACTGTTCCGACTTCTTTTCCAAATACATCAAAAAATTCAAAGGTCGGTGTCTCGATTCCCTGATATCCGTAGGAATTCATCACTTCAAACAACGTCTGCTGCAGTTCAAATTTTTTGACGAATTCGCTTCCGTAAATATCTCTGACACCTTCCGGTGTATGTAATAACTGTTCTTTCATATTTTCTCCCGTTGCCACGCTTTAGCGTGGTAAATCAATAAAGTATTAGTCTATTATAGAGTGCATTTACATAATTGTCAATCTCTCTTTTCTAATTCGACATTGATTCCATCTAAATATGGGACAAAAAATCCGTGAGCCGGATGAAGAATATAATCCATATCCAGTTCCTCAAAGCGAAAGCTCTTTCTTCCGCCCTCTTTGGCTCTGTCCCAGAATTTCTTCATTTGGGTAAAATTCAGATAATATAACACATCTCTTGCCGTATAATGAATAATCAGGAAGGCTAAGCCCTCCTGTTTTTCAAAATCTTCCAT
>CAZYUZ010000160.1:0-5161 GCA_964650775.1 uncultured Lachnoclostridium sp.
CTTTAAAGCTTGCACGAGGTGAAGAAGGAAATCTGGTATCGGGATATTTCAAAGTATTTCGTGATAACTTCAAACAGGCGACCATTGTTTGGGCGATTGGAGGCATTGCGATTCTGTTCATGAGCTTTGATATCTGGCTGCTGCAGAATTTAGAAGGAACCTTTGGACAGGTTTATCGAATACTGTTGTTTGTTCTGATCATGCTGTTTGTTCTGGAACTGGTGTATATTTTCGCACTGTTTGCACGATTTGATAACACGATCAAAAATACACTGAAAAATGCAGTGGTGTTATCCATAGGGAAAATACTGCCGGCAGTTCTGATTCTGATCGTTACATTGCTGCCGATTTTAGTGTTGTTAATTTCGTATCGCTTTGTGATCGTTGATATTTTGATTGGTGCGTCCGGACCTGCTTATTTGGCAAGTTTGTATTTTACGCCGATGTTCAAACGGTTTGAGGATGCGGCAAATTAAGGGCTGCGAATAAAATCGAAAGAAAATGCATGCAATAGGAGGTATGCTTATGAATAGAGAAATATGGAAAAATCCGAAAAGTGAAGCAAGTTTGGATCAGGCGCAGACACCGCTTTGGTTCTGGAATGATAAACTGGAGAATGAAGAACTGATTCGCCAGCTGGAATTAAAGAGCAGCGTGGGAGTGAAATGTACCACACCCCATGCCCGTTTAAATGGAGGAGAAGGTTTCATCGGCGGCTATCTGGATGAAGAATGGTTCGACCATATCCATACAGTTTTAAAGTACAAAAAAGAACATGAGGAACCGGTATGGCTGTATGATGAAATGGATTGGCCGGCGGGCAGCTGCAACCAGACATTGACACTGGATGAAAATAATCGTGAGAAATATCTGACTTTTGAAACCTATGAAGTGCCGGCAGGAGAGCCGTTCAGAGTGCAGTTAAGAGAACTGACAGGGAAATCTTTATTTGCGCTGACACCGGATGTAGACATGAGTCAGTATGCATTCAATGTGTTTGTTGTGGATAAAGAGTCCGGCGAACCTTACGAAGTGTGGAAATACTTCACCTATTTAATGTTTGGACCGGAATTTGAATTTATCGGAGAAAAAGATGCGATCGCCTATGTGGTAAAGGTAAATATCGATCCTTTTAAACAGGGCGGAAATGTGATGCCAAATTACCTGGATGGGGAAGTGACAGAAAAATTCCTGGCATCCACCTATGATGTTTATTATGAACAGTGCAGAGAATATTTTGGTGATACGATCAAAGCAGTGTTTAATGATGAAACCCGTATGGCGCATGCGTATTCCTGGTGTGATGAATTTCCAAAGGTGTTCAAAGAGAAAAAAGGATATGATCTGATGAAATGCCTCTATCTTCTGCCTTTAGCGGGAGAAAGAGCAGGAAGAGTGCGCTGTGATTATTTTGATGTTCTTGCATATCTTTTCCAGAATAACTATTTTGGAAAGCTTCATAAATGGTGTAAAGCTCATGGAATCAAATTCTTTGCGCATCTGTTAGGAGAGGAAACAGTATTTGGCCATGCAAGATACAGTGGAGATTATCTGCGGCAAAATAAATATCTGGACATTCCGGGCGCGGATCACCTTGGAAAAGGTATCGGCAGTCTGAATATTAAATTTGTTTCCTGTGGCGCTCATTCCTATGGGAAAGAGATGACTGCAGTGGAAGTATTTGCAGGATGCGGCTGGGATATGACCTTTGAGGAATATATCCGCATGATCACATGGATGTTTCAGCAGGGAATGCAGATAATTATCAATCATGGATTTTTCTATTCTGACAGGGGCGGACGTAAAAATGACTGGCCGCCATCACAGTTCTTCCAGTGGAAGGGCTTTGATCGAATGTCAGAAGGCAATGATATGGTAAGACGTCTGCATTATGCTATGACAGGCGGTTATAATGAAGCTGACATTCTGGTATATCATCCGATTGAAAGCTTCTGGTATAACTATCTTCCGGATAATCTCTATACGCACGGCTTCTTTAGAGGCGCATTTGTGGCAGACAAAAAGGCGGAAAAAATTGATCACAACATGCAGGTGCTGTTGAACGGCCTGCTTTCAAAGAATCTTGATTTTGATCTGCTGCATCAGGATGCGTTGGAAAATTTTGCGGTTGAGAACGGCAAAATTGTCAATCAGCTTTCGGGTCAGAGCTTCTCTGTGCTGGTACTGCCGATGTGCCAGATCTTATCAGCAAAAGCGGCAAAGCTTTGCGAAGAATTTTTAGCAGCAGGCGGTAGAGTTTTTGCACTGGATGAAATTCCAAGCATGGGATACAATGTGAGTGAAGATGAAGAATTAAAAGCAGCAGCAGGAAGAATTTCAGCAAGTGAAAACTTTAAATTCTTATCAATGGACGATATGGATGCTGTTTACACAGCGATTAAAGCGGTAACTCCAAAAACGGTCGAAATTGTTGCGGGATGTGCAGAAACGGTAAACAATCATCCGGCATACCCGAATTATCTGATCGATCCATATATCCATACAGGAGAAGAAATTAGTGGTGTCATGTTTAACAGATATTGTAAAGGTGACAGCAGACATACACTTTTTATGAACTATGGTGACAAAGAAGAAAGTATTCAAGTACGCATAGAATCGAAAGGTGCGGTACCGACAGTATGGGATACTTTTACCGGAGAAATCAAAGAGGCAGAGGTGGTAAGCCGGGACGAAACGGCGTTGGTCGTGCAGCTGCAATTGCCACATACTCACGGAGTGATTTTGGTGAGTGAAAAATAGAGGGATTTTTATATGGAATGCAATACTTTAAAAAAATATATGGTCATTGATGTGGGAGGGACAGCCATTAAATACGCCCTTATGGATGTAAACTACAATTTCCTTGAAAAAGGAGAAGTTCCAACACCACAGGATACTCTGGATAACTATTTAAATACTTTGGTGAATTTAATAGAGATTCATAAATCTGAAATTTCCGGTGTAGCATGCTCAATGCCGGGGCAGATTGATGCGGGAAATGGATATCTTTTTAGCGGTGGCTATCTGGATAAATATATTCATGAATATCCAATCGCAAAGGTTCTGCAGGAGCGGACGGGACTGCCTGTGACTGTAGAGAATGATGCAAAATGTGCAGGGCTGGCCGAAGTTGCACAAGGTGCATTGAAGGATTGCAAAGATGGAATTGTCATCGTTCTTGGAACGGGTATTGGCGGATGTTTGATCAAAGATGGAAAAGTTCATGGAGGAAACAAATTCTCCGCAGGAGAAGTGAGCTTCCTTTTGGTCGATGACGATCTGGAAACGACCGAATGTCTTTGGGCTGTACAAAGCGGGACACCGCGCTTGGTTCAGAATGTGGCAAATGCGATCGGTGTACCGGAGGAAGTGCTGGACGGACGCAAAATCTTTGCGATGGCAAATGACGGGGATGAGGTCGTACTTCAGGTCATGAGAAAGCATTTTAGAAAAATTGCGATTCAGATTTATAATCTGCAGGTGGTATACGATCCGGAACGAATTGCCATTGGCGGCGGAATCAGCAGACAGCCTTTGGTACTGCGGCTGATTCAGGAGGGGCTTGATGAGATTTATGAGAAGCTGCCGCTTACTGTATATCCTGTGGAGCTTGTAGCATGTCAATTCCGCTCGGATGCGAATTTGATCGGAGCGCTGCACTATCATTTGGAACGGGTGAAAAACAGGTAGAATTGTGGAAGGAGTTTTAAATTATGATACATAAAAATAAAGCAGCATTTCCAGAGAACTTTTTGTGGGGAGCATCAACCTCTGCCTATCAGGTGGAAGGTGCAAATCTATCTTATGGAAAAGGACCATCCTGCCAGGATGTAAAAAAAGTTCCGGAAGGTACCTCTGAATTAGACGTTTGTGCTGATCATTATCATAGATATAAAGAAGACATTGCCCTGATGGCAGAAATGGGATTCAAGGTTTACCGCTTCTCTATTTCCTGGTCCAGAATTCTGCCAAAGGGCATTGGAGAAGTAAACCCTGAGGGAATTGCATTTTACAATGATCTGATCAATGAATGCATAAAATATGATATCGTTCCGCTGGTCACTATGTTCCATTTTGATATGCCGGCGGCATTGGATGAGATGGGTTCCTGGGGAAATCGTGAGTCCGTGGAATGGTTTGCAAATTACGCGAAAGTATTATTTGAAAACTATGGGGACAGAGTAAAATACTGGCTGACCATCAATGAACAGAATATTTTAACGATGGCAGGATCAGTCATCGGAACAAGACATTTGCCTGAGGACTGTGAGAATCCGACAAAAGAAATCTATCAGCAGAACCATCATATGCTGGTGGCTCAGGCTAAGGCAATGAAGCTTTGCCATGAAATGCTTCCGGAAGCAAAAATTGGTCCTGCACCGAATATCTCTTATATTTATCCGGCATCCTGCAAACCTGAGGATGTGATCGCGGCACAGAACTGCAATGCGATCCGAAACTGGCTATATCTGGATATGGCGGTATAGGGAGTCTATAATAATCTTGTTTGGGCTTATCTGGAGGAACGGGATGCGTGTCCGAAAGTTGAACAAGGTGATAATGAGATTTTGAAAGCCGGCCGTCCAGATTTTATCGGATTTAATTATTACAATACGGGTACTTGCGAAGCAAGTCTTGGTAAGGAAGAAAATGTATCCATTTTTGATCAGCAGCTGGCAAAAACAGAAGAGGGGATGTATCGTTCCTGCAATAATCCGAATTTGCTTCGCACAGAATTTGGATGGGAGATCGATCCAATCGGTTTTAGAGTAACCATGAGAGAAATGTACTCCCGATATCGTCTGCCGATGATCGTGACGGAAAATGGTCTGGGGGCTTATGATACGCTGACAGAAGACGGCAGGATTCATGACGATTATCGTATCGCATACCTTCGCCATCATATTGAACAGATTCAGGAAGCGATCAGTGATGGCGTGGAAATGATGGGTTACTGTCCATGGTCTGCAATTGACTTGGTGTCAACCCATGAGGGTGTGAAGAAACGCTATGGTTTCATTTATGTGGATCGTGATGAGTTTGATTTAAAAACATTAAATCGTTATCGCAAGGATTCATTCTATTGGTATCAGAATGTGATCAAAACGAATGGGGAAGAGTTATCCTAATGTATATTAGAGAAAGCGGGGCTAAACTGCCC
>CAZYUZ010000161.1:0-5136 GCA_964650775.1 uncultured Lachnoclostridium sp.
TGTCCGCCCTTCTATATGCGGCTTAAATGTGGAGTTTTTCTGTTGCTCCCCAACTCGCCAGCCTACGAACTGGCTGAAATGTCAGATTATTAAGGTGTCAGCTCACCTAGATAGAATAAACTATCTTTGTAACATTATTATAAAAAATACTACTTTTTATGTCAAGTAACAATGGATTCTTTTCGCAAAAATTTCAACCCAAATTTATTCCCAAATTTATTCTACAACATTTAAATAGCTGCTGACACAATACAATGTCTGTCCGTTATATTCAACTCTTGACCAACCATAATCGTTATTAATTCCGGTTCTTGCAAATACTTCCCCTGCTTTTACCGTAGCTACAACAACAGCATCCGGATTTGTCACACTTGGAAGTTTTCTTAAATTGACTTCAATTTTAGGTGTAACATTTTCAGAAACAGCAGTAAATACCGTATTGATTCCATCATCAGGCTCTGCCACCGGTGTTTTGTAAGCTAAATCTGTTGTCAGATAATTGGAAACCGCATAATATCTCTGACCATCTATGATCAGTCTGGACCATCCACTATCACTGATACCTGTTCTTGTAGTAGTTTCACCATTCTTCAGTTTTCTTAAAACTGTACTGTCATCTCCCTGACTCGGAATATCACGCAGATTTGTCACATCTTTTGAAGTAACTGTTTCTTCCACTTCTCTGAAATTCATCAGTGCTTCCACATCCGCTTCAGCTTCTTCTGGTGCTTCCTGATTTTGTGCTTCTGCATCTTTTTCATAACCAAAGTACGCTATATTAACATCAACTGGCTTACTGATTCCTGCAATCGTACCATTATTGGTATACTGCCACATATCATGAGGTCCTGTATAGCTGGAAGCAGAAGTTTCCGGATACGGAGCAGATGGATATTGAGATACCCAAACCTTGAAACTCTTTTCAATACGGGAAGTTTCCCATTTTAAATCATCCTGCATTTCATTTTTTGAGGCATAGAACATTGGAGTATAGCCCTGATCATAAATTTCATTTAAGAATGCAATGGCACAATCTGTTCTCTGCGTTTTTGTCATTTCATACTGTCTGTTAGATGAGTTTTCGAAATTTTCACAGTTATAAGCTACCGGATAAGTAATCTGGTACTGGGAAATATAATCAGCAACCCACTGCGCCTCTTCTTTTGCCTCTGCTTCTGAAACCGCTGTAGAGAAGAAATATGCCCCAATCTTTAACCCATTGGCAGTTGCTTCCTGCATATTATATCGGGCATTGGTATCTTCCTTAATTTCACCGCTGGTTTGTGTTCGATAACCAACTCTTACAATTGCGAAATCAATACCAGATTCTGCAACAGCATTCCAGTCTATTGTTCCCTGAAACTTGGAAACATCAATTCCCATGGTAATTTTATCTGTTTCTGCAGCATTTTCTGCAATAAGAATCTTTGTAATTTCAGTTTCCGCACCAGTTTCACCATCTACAGTATTTGACTCACTTTGAGGATCCTCTGCTTCTGTCTCGTCTATAGTTTCTTCCAGCTGTTCTTCCTCTGAATCAATCACTTCCACCACTTCTGATGTATTCTCTTCTTTATCAACTAATTTGGACATTGCAAACAGGATTCCGACACATATAGCCACTGCACACAAAACTGCCAAAACAATCACGGCTACAACGCGAATATCCATTTGATTGCGTCTTCTACGTCTTCTTTTGCTCATAATATTTCCTCACATATTCAAAAAATAATCTAATATCAATTTAGCAAAAAAAAAGGAAGTTATCAATGCTTATGACAACTTCCAGTTCTTAAGATTTATTTAACTTCTATGTTTCTAAAAGCTTTTTTAAGAAATATTCTCGATTATTAATAAACATTTCTGTTACCTGATAACTCTCGGTATCTTGATAACTGCATTCATGAATAATGCCATCATCAAATGACAAAATCTGCGCATCAGGAATTCCTAATAAAATTGGTGAATGACTTGCAATAATAAATTGCGCTCCCTGTTTTGCCAAACTACAGATTTCAATCAGTAACGTCAACTGTCTTTGCGGAGATAATGCAGCCTCAGGTTCATCCAGAAGATACAGTCCGTTTGGCCGAAAGCTGTTTTGCGCCAATGCAAGAAAACTCTCTCCATGAGATTTTTCATGATACTTTTGGGAAGGATGATCCAAATCAGAATATTCGATTTCTTTAGTTGCAACATTATAAAAACTCTCTGCACGAAGAAAATAGCTATAAACCGGGCGTTGAAATCCCTTTCTGAGCCGAATCGCATGATGAAGCTCAGAGTGCGAATCATAGGTAGAAAAATTATAATTTCTGCTTCCACCTTCTGCATTAAATCCATAAGCAACCGCGATTCCTTCTAAAAGCGTTGACTTTCCGGTGCCGTTTTCACCTACAAAAAATGTAATATTGTTGTTAAACTCAAGCGAATCTTCAAACTTTAATGCAGGAATCCTCCTCAAATAGCTGTAATTGCTGATTTTATCCCATTCAATTTTTACGTTTTGTATAAATCTTTGGTTCATAATCGAATCCCATCCCCGATGACTTCTTTCATCAATTCAATGTTTTCATTTATCTTAATTTCTTAAGTAACTCTTCGAAGTACTCCGGCAGCTCCGCCGAAAACTCCATATATTCGCCGGTTCTTGGATGCACGAAACCTAAAACCATCGCATGCAGGCACTGTCCCTGCAGTTTAAATGGACATTTTGCAGGACCATAGACTTCATCGCCTACCAACGGATGCCCAATAGAAGTCATATGCACACGAATCTGATGGGTTCGCCCGGTCTCAAGCTTGCATTCAATCAATGTATAATTTCCAAAACGCTCCAGTACTGTATAATGTGTCACTGCTGGCTTTCCATTTCGCTCATTAATCGCCATTTTTTTACGGTCCACCGGATGACGTCCAATCGGTCCTTCCACAGTTCCTGTATCTTCCTTTATATTTCCATGCACCAAAGCACGGTATCTACGGTTGATAGAATGCTCCTTTAACTGCGCCGCAATACTGTTATGAGACATATCATTTTTGCACACAATTAAGATTCCTGTAGTATCTCTATCAATTCGATGTACAATTCCTGGTCTTGCAACACCGTTAATTCCTGAGAGATTATCCTTGCAATGATATAAGAGCCCATTTACCAGGGTATCTGTGGTATGTCCCGGTGCAGGATGAACCACCATCCCCTTCGGTTTATTAATGAGAATCACATCTTCATCCTCATATACAATATCCAACTCCATTTTCTGTGGTTCTACATCCAGTTCCTTTGGCTCCGGAATATTCACATTGACCTCATCACCCTTGGATAACTGATATCCGGTCTTTACATTTTTTCCATTTACAAGTACTTCGCCATCTTTGATCAGCTTCTGCAAATAGGAACGTGTCTGTTCTGGAAATTGTTCAGCAAGATATTTATCCAGACGCATCTGCTGATCTTCCTGAATTTCAAACAAATAATTGTCCATTATTTTTTCTCCTTTTTCTTCGGAAACAGACAATCCAGTTCTTCTTCTTTATAATAGAAAAGAATTAAGAGCGCTAAAATAATCGTTGCACAAGTTACATAAATGTCTGCCACATTGAAAATTGGAAAGTCAATCAATTCAAAATAGAAAAAGTCAACTACATATCCAAGCAGTCCGCGGTCAATCATATTTCCAGCTGCACCACCGGCAATAAAAAGAACAACCGTTCTCAATGGATGAAAACGTTTACTCCACGGAAGTTTAAAATAAATATAAGCAAGTGCAAGCACAGCAATTATTCCAGTAATCATAAAAAATGTCTGCTGTCCCTGCATCATCCCAAATGCAGCACCTCTGTTTTCAAGGTATCTTAACTGAAAAACACCATCTATGATCACAAACGGCTCCTGATTCATCAGATATTTTACAGCCAAAGATTTTGTCCACTGATCAAAAAGGATCAATGCGATAAAAGAAATCAGCGCAAATCCAGCTCTTTTCCATGTAATATTTTCTTTCATAAATTTCACTCCTGCAATCTGTTACAATTATTTCAATAAATAGTTAGATGCTTCCATCAGTTCTGTATCTGTAACCGTTTTATCTACATAGGCATTGCCAATCTCATGTAATAATATAAATTTGATCTTTCCGGCTTCCATTTTCTTGTCAGATTTTGAAACCTGCAAAATCTCTTCCGCAGTAATTCCTTCTGCCCGAATTGGCAGTCCAAAGCTTTCAAAACATTTTTCTACATATTCGACATCTTTTTCAGGCAAATTACCTCTCATAGCTGATAATTTCATCGCAGCTACAGCACCAACTGCCACACATTGTCCATGCAGCATCTCAAAATTTTTCAGTTTTTCAACTGCATGCCCTAACGTATGTCCAAAATTCAATAATGCTCTGTCACCTTTTTCCGTTGGGTCTTTTTCTACCACATCACGTTTAATTTTGCAGCTTTCTTTGATCATGTAAAGCAATGTTTCATAATCTCTTGCCTGAATTTTATCCGCATTTTCCATACACCATGCAAAATATTCTTGATTCTTGATCAGTCCATGCTTTAAAATTTCTCCCATTCCGCAGGAAAACTGTTCTTCACTTAACGTATTTAGCACAGAAAGGTTCATGTAAACCAGTCGCGGCATATGAAATGCTCCGACCATATTTTTATAGCTGTCAAAATCAACGCCGGTCTTTCCGCCAATGCTGCTGTCTACCTGGGAAAGCAATGTTGTCGGAACCTGTATAAAGTCGATTCCTCGAAGATAGGTTGCTGCAGCATAACCTGTCATATCACCGATCACACCACCGCCAAGGGCAATCAGGCAGTCTTTACGATCAAAGTGATTTATGATCAGATGCTCATACAGCTTCTTCACATTGTCCAGCGTTTTATTCTGCTCACCAGCCGGAATCACAAAGTCAAATACCTGCTCAAATGCTTTTCCAAGCTCACTTTTTACCGCTTCCAGATACAGTGGAGCAACGTTAGAGTCCGTTACGACACATAATTTATGTCCCTGAAATCCCAACGCAGCGACTTCCTCTGCCAAATATGCAAAATCTTTTTCAAATCGAATGGCATAGCAAAAGCTTCCATCCTTTTTTACATCTAATCTTTCCATCATCTTCCTCTTCACAC
>CAZYUZ010000162.1:0-5116 GCA_964650775.1 uncultured Lachnoclostridium sp.
CCTTCAATCATCATCTGATCTGAAAAGCCCTGTTTTTTCAAATAATTATATAAATCTTTTCCGAATTTCGTAGAATATCCCAGACCGAAACGTTTGATCGTCTCATCCGAGAGTGCTCTTTTTTGTAAATACTGATATCCAATCTGTCCATGCTGGGTACGAAGCATTTTATAATAAAACACAGCCGCATGCTTGTACATTTCAAGCATCTTTGTCTTTTCATCCTTCTGCTGTTTCGCACTTTCGGAATATTCGATTTCCGGTAAATCCACACCTACACGTTCCCCTAAGACCTTCACCGCCTCTGGGAATGTATAGTTTTCATAATCCATCAGGAAGCTGAACACATTGCCCCCCTTATGGCATCCAAAGCAGTAATACATCTGCTTTTGCGGTGATACGGAAAATGAACCGGTTTTTTCATTATGGAAAGGACAAAGTCCAAAGTAGGAACCACCCTTTCTGGTCAGCTTTACATACTCTCCGACGACACTTACGATGTCATTTTTCTCTCTGATTTCTTCTACCAGTTCATCAGGATAGTACATGTTTACTCCTCATTAGCTCCAGGACTTCGGAACGAAATACTCCTGGAATTTTTGTATTGCATACTGGTCGGTCATACCGGAAATGTAATCACAGACCACATCCTCCAGTGACTCTCCTCTGTTTTCTAACATATCTACATATTCTTCAGACATTTTTTCCGGATGTTCTTTGTAGAAAGAGAATAAATGCTCCAGCATGTCCTGCGCTTTCTGCTCCTCCGCTTTTGCCTTTGGATTGGTATATACGTTGGCAAACATAAATTTTCGAAGGTCAGCCATGGCTTTCTCCACCTCTGCGGACATGAGAATATCTGCTTTCCCTTCACTATTTTTTACAATGTCATGAATCATCGTATTCAGACGCTGGCTTGTGGTACATCCCAAAACATCTGTATATTCCCTTGGAATATCCTCTGCTACCAGAATTCCGGCACGAATCGAATCATCAATGTCATGATTGATATAAGCAATTTTATCAGACAGGCGGACAATTTTCCCCTCTAAGGTACTAGGTCTGCCTGCGGTGCGGTGATTTCTGATGCCATCACGAACTTCAAAAGTTAGATTTAATCCTCTTCCGCCGTTTTCCAGTCTTTCGACTACACGGACACTCTGTTCATAATGCCCAAATCCTTTGGAACAAAGAGAATCCAAAGCTCTCTCTCCCGCATGTCCAAAAGGTGTATGACCAAGGTCGTGACCAAGCGCTATGGCCTCAACCAAATCTTCATTTAATCGAAGTGCCTTTGCAATTGTACGCGCATTTTGAGATACTTCCAGCGTATGAGTCAGACGGGTTCTGTAATGATCTCCCTGAGGAGTTAAAAACACCTGTGTCTTATGTTTCAGACGGCGAAATGATTTGCTATGTAAGATTCGGTCGCGGTCTCTTTGATAGACCGGTCGAATATCACACTGCGGCTCATAACGATCACGTCCTCTGGAATTTTTACTAAGTGCTGCATAGGGGCTCAAATACTGGGCTTCCCATTGCTCTTGCTTCTCTCGAATCGTCATATGCACACCTCTCTTCGCAAAAAAGGTACTTCTAAACAATAAATTCTGCGTTTTTGTAAAATTTCCTTTTTATTTTTCAGGTTATTCACAACTTTTTTTCTATTTTAAGCGATGATCCCCATCACAATCGGAGCAAGAATTACAGTCATAATCCCAGCGATTGCAATGGCAAGACTGCTCATCGCGCCCTGTACTTCTCCGATTTCCAGTGCTCTGGAAGTTCCAAGGGCATGGGCGGAGGTACCGATGGCAAGTCCCTGTGCTACCGGATGTTCAATTTTGAAAACCTTACATAAAATCGATGCCATACAGGCACCAAAAATTCCGGTGAAAATGATACAGGCTACCGTAATCGCCGGCATTCCGCCAATCTCTTCCGAAAGACCAATGGCAATCGCTGTGGTAATGGACTTTGGAAGCATTGATGCAGTCAGTACTGTATCCAAAGCAAAAAGTTTTGCCAGCCCCACGATCGTAGCCATACATGCCAGACAGCCTGATGCAACACCTAAAATAATTGCCTTAAAATTTGCTCGCAGCACCTGATACTGTCGATACAGCGGCACTGCCAGACATACCGTCGTTGGATTCAGAAAATAAGTCAGATAGGCTGCCCCTTTATCAAAGGTCTCATAACTGATATCAAAAATCGAAAGAAATGCAATGATCAAAATGACCGTCACCAGCAATGGATTACACAAAGTACTTTTTACCTTCGCAGCGATTTTTAGTCCAAGCCAATAACTTAAAAGACTCAAAACAATCCCAAAGTAAGTTGATTGAAGCAAAAACTCATTCATCAGTCTTTCGCCTCCTTTTCCCTGCGTCTCATCACCGCCTGGGCTACCCTTCCCGTCACTGCCATTACAACAACGGTAGATACGATACAGATGAACAGTACGCCCAAAAGATTATCTTTGATCAGTCCTACACTGCTCATGATACTTACCGTCGGTGAAATAAAGAAAATCGACATAACGCTTAACAGCAAATCTGCGGTCTCTTCAATCTGTGACAGTTTAAGAATCCCTGTCTGCAGAAAGATAAAAAGCAGAACCATGCCATAAATGCTTGCCGGCACCGGCAATGGAAGTAAAAAATTCAATACTTCTCCAAGAAAAGTAATGAGTGCTATGATTGCAAATTGTTTTATATATTTCATATTGTCGGATATTCCTTCTTTCCAACAAGATTTTTACGGATATATTCGAAGGTTACTTCTTCGCCCTGTTCATCCAGCATGTGAAGCAGGTATTCCAAAAGTGCTCGTGTTTCCGGATGAATCATATAAGCATGTTTTCCGTGCTCATAATATTCCAGCGGCATGTGCTGGTTGTATTTTCCCTTATTGTATACTTTTGAAGCAGCAATGCGGTCCATCATCATCTCGGCAACATATTTTGGCGGCATTTTGCACCCCACCATCCCAGTATCATCTAAGCTATAATCAATCCAGTATTCAAAATGGTGCTTGTTGCGCCCTTTGTGGTGAAGCCATGCAGAAGAATAGCCTTTCTTCTTTCGTTCCTGCAAATGTGGGCTTGCAGTTCCCTGATAGTTTTTACAGCCCTGAATAAACTCTGTAAAGCCATATTTTGACATATCATGAAGCAGTCCCTGTTTATACAACCCGATTTTAAAGCATTCCTGCATGACCACCCATTTATGGGTCGTGATTGTCTTAAAGTGACCAAATATATTACTCATTTTATTTACCTTCTAATACACAGATCGTTCTTCCGGAAAGCTTGAAAATTCTCTGGTTTGGAATTTCTACTCCTTCAGGAATAAACTGCTCGTTTTCCTCTGCGGTATGAAAGATCATTTTCCATGTTTTGCCTTTTGGCAGAATTGGAAGACCGAATTCGTGCTCTGACTGATGCAGATTGTAGGCAACATAGATTGTATGATCTTCTGCATAGCCTGCGCCGTACATCATGCCAAGGTGTCTTCTGTAAGCTTCAAATCCACCGTACCATGCATTCTCTCCATGATAAGATAAATCTGGAATTCCTGTAGATTTATAGTCTGCCATCGACGCTTCTTTTGGCATATGGAAAGCCATATGCGCATTTCTAAATGCAATCAGTTTCTTTACGTATTCCAGTAACTCTTTTGCATTCTTGGAAGTATTCCACTGTATCCAGGAAAGTTCGTTGTCCTGACCGTAAACATTGTTGTTACCCTGCTGGGAATTGCAGAACTCGTCACCGCCGTAGATGAGTGGAATGCCCTGGGCAAACATCAGCATGGCAAATGCATTGCGAAGCTGTTTGGAACGCAGCTGCACAACTGCTTTTTTCTTGCAGTCACCTTCTACGCCACAGTTCCAGCTGTAGTTGTAATTGCTTCCGTCGCGGTTATTTTCCCCGTTGGCTTCGTTATGCTTTTCGTCATAGGAAACCATATCCATCATTGTGAAACCGTTATGGTTCGCCATATAGTTTACTACCGCATAAGTTTCCGGATTTCTCTTTGTCTTATCGGCAAATGCACGAAGGGTATCTTCTTCTCCTTTTAAGAGACGTCTTGCATCCACGAGGAATCCGTCTCTGTATTCTGCCAGATGCTTTCTCTTCGGGCTGTTTGTTTCCTCTAAAAGCTCTGACTGTTCAAAATATTCTGTAAAGATTTTTGTGGATTTTAAAGCCGGCTCCATCACCACATTTTTCATGGAAATCGCGCCGCGATTGATGTGAACACCATCGATGTGATATTCTTCCACCCAGAATTTTAAGCAGTCCATGACCATGTTTGGAGAGGCTGTTTCATCAAAGTAGAATTCTAAGATCAGTTCAATCCCTGCTTTATGGAGCGCTTTTACCAGATCCTTTAATTCTCTGGATGCATCTTTTCCGTAGGCATAGCTTGCCTTTGGTGCAAAATAGTAGCCGGAAGTATAGCCCCAGTAATTCAGCTTTAAGCTTTCCTGTGGAACTTCTTTCTCATACATATTTGTCTTTTTCTTTGGACGTGGAAATTCTTCAAATTCATAAACCGGCATCAATTCCAACTGTTTGACACCCAAAGATACAAGATATGGAATCTTTTCTATCATTCCTTTAAAGGTACCTTTGGCTCTGACCTTTGAAGACTTGTCCATAGTATATCCACGTAAATGGGTACAATAAATCAGAGATTCTGACAATGGAATTTCCGGATGCTTGTCATCTTCCCAATTATATTCTGCAAGATCAAACGTACACCGAACCTTTTTAGAGTCTGCGATTTCTCCAAATTTTGTTTTTCCTGAAATGCCTTTTGCATATGGGTCTAAGGCGAATTTATCGCCTACCTGATATACATATTCATAATTTTTGGCATTGATTTTTTCTACGTCAGCCACGTAAATGTCACCCATGAGGCGGCTCATCGGAATACTAAATTCCGGTGTTTCTTCTCCTTTTTTATAAAGCAGGAGGTTACATGGCACTTCCTTCGCACTTGCAAACGCAAACTGATATCCTTTTTGTGTTTTTCTTACTCCCAGTCTCATATTGCGCGTCCTCTCTTTTCTAATTTTTTCGGTGTATCGATAGTTATTCTTTTAT
>CAZYUZ010000163.1:0-5086 GCA_964650775.1 uncultured Lachnoclostridium sp.
CCGGTTGTTGCTTACAAAAAGAGCAGCAGAAGTGCAAAAGAATATCTGGAATTAACAAAGGAGATTGAAGGATTATGGCAGTAGGAAAAGGAAGTATCAAAAGAGCGGCAAAAGCAGTTGACAGTGCAGTTGTAGCAGAACCTGCAAAAGAAGTTGTTGAAGCAATCGTAGAAAAAACACCGGCAGAAAAGAAACCTGCTGCAAAGAAAGCACCTGCAAAAAAACCTGCAGCGAAAAAGGCACCTGCAAAGAAAGCACCTGCAAAAGCAGAAGTGGTTGATAAAAACGCACCAGTAGGTATTGGAACAGCACTTCCAACACACCTTTTATAATGATGAATTAACGGCATCGGAGGAAATTGACTATGAAAAGTTTCGGAATTCATACCCGGATTTATTTTGGAGAAGGCGCATTACAGAGATTAGAAGAAATTCCATATAAAAGAGTCTTGATCATTACGGACCCGTTCGTAGTAACAAGCGGCATGATCAAACTCATCACACATCCATTGGAAAATGCAAGAATTGCTTACGAAATCTTTAAGGACGTAGTTCCAGATCCACCAGTAGAAAAAATCGCAACTGGTGTAAAAGCAATGTTAGAATATAAACCTGATTGTATCGTAGCAGTTGGCGGCGGTTCTGCAATTGACTCTTCAAAATCCATTCGTGATTTTGCATTAAAAGCAGACAATTATGGAACATGTGCATTGATTGCGATTCCTACAACATCCGGTACAGGTTCAGAAGTTACATCATTCGCAGTAATTTCCGATCCACAGGCGAAGATGAAATATCCTCTTGTTTCTCCGGATTTAACACCAGATGAAGCCATTCTGGATGCAGAACTGGTTCGAAGCGTGCCACCTGCAATTACAGCAGATACAGGTATGGACGTATTTACGCATGCCTTAGAAGCATATGTAAGTTTAAATAATAATGAATTCTCAGCTGCGTTAGCTGAAAAGGCGATTGAAATCATTGGTGTATTCTTACTTCGTGCATACCTTGATGGTAACGATATGCACGCAAGACAGAAGATGCATGCAGCTTCCTGCCTTGCAGGTCTTGCATTCAACTCAGCATCTTTAGGTCTGAACCACGGTATGGCTCATCAGTTAGGTTCTAACTTCCATATTCCACACGGTCGTGCGAATGCGATGTTATTACCACACATTATTGAATTCAATGCAAATATCAATAAACACAGTCGCAGCCAAAAAGAATATTTACCAGCGGTTAAGAAATATGCTACAGTTGCAAACAACTTAGGACTTAGCAGCTATAACAAGATTATGAGCGTACGTTCTTTGGTAAACTGGACACAGTTCATGTTAAAAGAAATGGATATTCCATTATCAATCTCTCAGATGGGCAACATCACAGAAGAAGAATATATGGCAGCAATCCCGGCAATGGCAGATGCGGCATTGGCAGACGGATGTACAGCTACAAACCCACGTCCAGTGACACGTGCGGACGTTATGCAGATTTACAGAGATCTGTGGTAAGATAATTACATAAAGCAAATTATTAGAGAGCATTTTCGGATGCTCTCTTTTGTGTTGAAAAAACGTTGAAGATAGGGTAAAATAATATGATAAAAATGATAAACTGAGGTAGTCTGTGATGATTAAGGCGAAAGACGTCGTTTTTGAATATCAAAAATATGATGAAGAAGGAAATGTATGCGAAACCAAACGTGCAGTGGATGGCGTGGCACTGGACGTGAAAAAAGGTGACTTTGTAGCGATTCTTGGACACAACGGTTCCGGGAAGTCTACGCTGGCAAAACATATCAATGCATTGCTGCTTCCAAACGAAGGGGAAGTATGGGTTGCAGGCATGAACACCAAAGAGGAAAAACATGTCTGGGATATTCGTCAGAATGCCGGTATGGTATTTCAGAATCCGGATAACCAGATTATTGGTACGGTGGTAGAAGAAGATGTTGGATTTGGTCCTGAAAATATGGGTGTGCCGACAGAAGAAATCTGGATACGTGTGGAGGAAGCCTTAAAGGCGGTTGGAATGTATAAGTATCGTAAGCATTCTCCAAACCGACTTTCTGGTGGACAGAAGCAGCGTGTAGCGATTGCCGGTATCGTGGCAATGCATCCGCAATGTATCGTTCTGGATGAGCCGACCGCCATGCTTGATCCAAATGGGCGTAAAGAAGTGATTCGTGCGGTACGTGCGTTAAATATGGTAGAAGATATCACAGTACTTCTCATCACTCATTATATGGAAGAAGTTGTTCATGCTGATAAAGTGATCGTTATGGACGAAGGCAAGGTGGTTATGCAGGGAACTCCAAAAGAAATCTTCTCCCGCGTAGAAGAGCTGCAATCGTATCGTCTGGACGTTCCACAGGTGACACTCCTTGCACATGAATTAAAGAAAAAAGGAATTCCATTATCCGATGGAATCCTGACAATTGAAGAATTGGTGAATGAATTATGTCAATGAAATTAGAGAATGTGAGTTTCACTTACAGCCCGAATACGGCGTACGAAATTCACGCATTGAAAAATATAAATCTTGAAATCCGAGATGGTGAATTTATCGGACTGATCGGTCATACCGGTTCCGGTAAATCAACGCTTGTTCAGCATTTTAATGGGCTGATGAAAGCAACTTCGGGTAACATTTATTATAATGGGGAAAATATTTATGCAGAAGGATATTCGATGAAGAGTCTTCGTAGTAAAGTTGGACTTGTATTTCAGTATCCGGAGCATCAGCTGTTTGAGATCGATGTGCTCACAGATGTGGCTTTTGGTCCAAAGAATCAGGGGCTGTCTAAGGAAGAAGCAGAAGAGCGTGCGAAAAAAGCATTGCAGATGGTAGGCTTAAAAGAAAAATATTATCAACAGTCACCATTTGAATTATCAGGTGGTCAGAAACGCCGTGTGGCAATCGCAGGTGTGCTTGCCATGGAACCGGATGTGCTGATTTTAGATGAGCCGACAGCGGGACTTGACCCAAAGGGCCGCGATGAGATACTGGATCAGCTGAAGCGGATTCACGAAGAACGCCATATTACGATCATTCTTGTTTCTCACAGCATGGAGGATGTGGCAAAATACGTCGGACGTATCATCGTGATGAATCAGGGGGAAGCGATGTATGACGGAACACCAAAAGAAGTGTTCTCTCATTATAAAGAACTTGAAAAAGTGGGACTTGCAGCTCCACAGGTGACATATATTATGAATGCATTGGCTGACAAGGGTTTTGGCGTCAGCACAGATGCAACAACCATAGAGGAGGCCACTGAAGAAATCTACAGGGCTTACCAAAAGAGATAGGATAAGAAACATATGAGAGATATTACAATCGGACAGTATTACCCGGCGGACTCGGTACTGCACAGACTAGATCCAAGAGTGAAACTTGTCGGAACATTTGCGTTTTTAGTTTCCCTGTTTGTGGGAAGCGGAATTGTGGCTTATGCCATTGCGACAGTTTTTTTAGCAGCTGTCATTAAGCTTAGTAAAGTATCTTTTAAAATGATTATGAAGGGCTTAAAAGCGATTATCATCATCCTTTTGATCACTGTCAGCTTCAATCTGTTTTTGACAGATGGTGAGATTATTTTTCAGCTGGGATTTTTAAAGGTAACAAAGGAAGGGGTTTCGGTAGCATTTTTCATGGCACTGAGACTGGTCTATCTGGTAATCGGTGCGTCCCTGATGACTTTGACAACCACACCAAATGATCTGACAGATGGTCTGGAAAGTGTGTTGGGACCTTTGAAAAAAATCAAAGTGCCTGTACATGAAATTTCCATGATGATGTCCATTGCGCTTCGTTTCATTCCAATCCTGATGGAAGAAACAGACCGTATTATGAAAGCGCAGAAAGCCCGTGGCGCGGACTTTGAAACAGGAAATCTGATTCAGAAAGCGAAAGCTATGGTGCCGCTTTTAGTGCCGTTGTTCATTTCGGCATTCCGTCGTGCCAACGATCTTGCCATGGCAATGGAAGCCAGATGCTACCGTGGCGGCGAAGGCCGTACCAAAATGAAACCGCTTCATTATGAACAGCGCGACCGAAAAGCATATGTTATTTTAGTGTTGTATCTGGTAATCATGGTGGTTGCCGGAATGATTTTTTAATTGTTCGAGGGTTTATGAAAAGAATTAAACTTGTGACAGCCTATGATGGGACAAACTATCATGGCTCTCAGATTCAGAATAATGGTGAAACAATCGAGGGAGTTCTAAAAACAGAACTCTCCTCTCTTTTAAAGGAAGAAATCAATTTGATCGGTGCAAGCAGAACTGATGCAGGGGTTCATGCCAGAGGGAATGTGTATGTGTTTGACACAATCAGCCGCATTCCGCCGGAAAAATTTACCTATGCGTTAAATGCCAGACTGCCGGAGGATATCCGCATTCAGGCTTCCTGTGAGGTACCTTCAGACTTTCATCCAAGACATCAGGATACAGTGAAAACTTATGAGTATCGTATTCTAAATCGTAAACTGCCGCTGCCGGAATATCGTTTGTATGCACATTTTACTTATGAAGACTTAAATTTGGAAAAAATGAATGAAGCATGCAAATATTTTTTAGGAGAACATGACTTCGCATCCTTCTGTGCAGCAGGTTCTCAGGTAGAAAGTACAGTACGTGAAATTTACAATCTGCATGTGGAAAAAGCGGGAGATTTGCTGACGATTTCGGTAACCGGAAATGGCTTTTTATACAATATGGTGCGTATCATCGCAGGTACACTGCTAAAGGTTGGGAGCGGACACATTTTACCGGAGGATGTAGAGAAAATCATTGCCGGAAAGGACCGCTCGTTGGCGGGTCCGACAGCTCCTGCAAAGGGGCTGACACTGGTAGAAATACGTTATCCAAATTATGAAAAATAAGCGAAAAATCCTTGAAAATTAGGCAAAATTGGGGATTGACAATTGATGATTTGATGTAATATAATGGTACAGCATGTGAAATGGATAAAAATGTTTGAGCCAAAGCCCCGGTAAGGACATTTTTGCTATAGAATAATGATAGAGTTCTTATTTAAATAGGAGGAAACCGATGAAAACTTTTATGGCTAACCCAGCAAAGATT
>CAZYUZ010000164.1:0-5080 GCA_964650775.1 uncultured Lachnoclostridium sp.
GCAAAAGTAAAGGAATTAAGAGGATATTTCCCAACAGGGCTTATTATTTCTCCAAGTCATGAAGCAATATTACCAGATGTTGCACCGGCAAACATCAAAGCATTATTTGATGAAGCAACAAAAGTTTATTAATTGAAATAAGGGACTGCAGCGTGCAGTCCCATTTTAGTTGGTAAAAAAGCTATGACAATAGTTAGGCTCTTCTATAAAATGTAACGGTTTTGGATATCCGTAAGCCTTGAAATGCTGTTCTAATTCTACCTGCCATTTTTCTAAAGAATCTTCCACAGTCATGCCATTTTCAACAATATCTCTAAATGCAGCACATACGATCTGCTCAATTTTATTTTGAGGAATGACCAGTGTTTTTTCAGCAGATGGCCCCATTCTTTTGCGGCAGTATGCAAAGGATGGTTCAGTGAATTCCAGCCAAGGATATAATTTTAAAATTTCCGGGCTTTGGTAAGGTGTTTTCATCGGTGGCTGGGCCCCCATGATGGTCATATAGTGGCTGATTTCTTTTTGGCATAACCAATCGAAAAATTGCAAGGCTTCCTGATATTTTGTGGTTAACGGATTAATACCAAGATTCCAGCCAATGCTGGCACAGGTTTTTCCAGGAAGTAATTCGTACCCCACATTACCAATGATGTTTTTATAGATTCCTTTGCTTACATCTGCAGCATACTCGGAAAAGGTTAACAGCATGGCAGTTTTGCCGGAAGCGAAGTCATTGACGGTATCCAGAATCGAGGTTTCGAATGGTGAAGTTCCGGTAAAGGAGGTTGTCTGCAGCAGATTATGAAAAGCATTTGCGTTTTTCGGTGTATTAAGAGTAGCCCTTTTATACTGATCCCATAAATTTCCTCCGAATGCCCATAATCGGATCAAGATTTCCGGCGCCAGTTCTTCATTTCCTGAACCTGCGACTGCAGTACCGTACTGGGTAGGAGAATTTGGCTGAAATGCTTTTGTAAAAAACTCAGAAACATTGTTAAATTCTACCCATGTTTTTGGCGGGCGTAGTGGAAGTTCATATTTTTCGCTGTATGCTTTTTTCAGCTTGTGATTGTCAAATAGGTCTTTTCTATAGAGCATCAGATGGGAACCGCTGACAAAAGGGATTCCGTAATAACGCTCTTTGAATTTGCAGTTTTCCAGATTGTGAGAAAACAGGTCATTTTTTGGAAAATCCGGATGATTAATATATTCGTCAATATCCATGATCAGCTCGTTTTGCACCAGATAAGATAGCCATGGAATATCGTACATGTAGATGTCGTAGTTGTTTTCATATTTTTTGGAATCTTCAGAGATTTCTTTTAATAAATAACTATGTGGCAAGATATCAATCTGTACAGGAATATCTGTTTTCTGCGTAAAATTTGTTGCCAGCAAACGTGCACAATAAGAAGTTCTTAGATCCGCCATTAAAATACGAAGAGGCTCTTTTCCATCATATTTGGTATGAGTAAAAGGTATCTTTCGTGTTGGAGATGGGAAATCAATGGCGCTGTTTACAATATGATCCTCCAATAAAACGTGACTGCATTTGGAAGGAAAAGTATCAATTAGTTTTAACAATAATGTTGAAGCTTCATTTCCCAGACTAAAGGCTGATCTGGAAGTGTAGGTAATTCCTTTTTTATGAGAGGACGGATTCCACTGTTCCTCACTGTAAGTTACTAACTGAATGTCATCCGGAACGGAAATGTTCTGCAGATGAAATGCTTCCAATACTCCATAGGCACTGTTTTCGGAGGTTGTAATAATTGCTTCCAAAGTGTCCAGATCCAAATTTGCCAAAACAGTTTTAAAACTATCTTCCTTTGACATGTTGGTCTCTTGAATGAGAGAACTGTCAATTGGAAGATTTCTTTCGTTAAAGGCCAGCTGGTAGCCGTCGATACTGTCAGCTTCACTGCTGTAGGATTTGGAACCGGTAATGATTGCAATTCTTCGATAGTGATGATTCAGTAGTTCCTTTGTCAGATGATACATGGTTTTTTGATTGGAAAATCCAACAAAATTTACATCTAAGTTATGTGGCTTACGTTCGATAAAGACGGTAGGAATTCCGTAATTGATCAGTCTGTTTTGGAAAAATTCTGTGTTATCAGGCATAAAGGTCATGATCAGTAATCCGGACACATTCTGGCTGACGAAATCTTCAATGATGCTGCATTCGATGAATGGAATATTATCGGAAAAAGCCACGTTACATATATAGCCTTTTCTTTGCAGATAGGAAGAGATTCCTTTGAAGATTTCTGTATGAAATTTCTCGTCAATGTTAGGAAGGATGATTCCAATGCTGTTAGAAACACTTTTCTTCAGACTTCTGGCTGAGGCATTGGGAATGTATTTTAATTTTTCAATGGAATCCATGATCTTCATTTTTGTTTCTGGTTTTACATTCTTATTTCCGCTTAAACAACAGGATACGGTTGCGATGGATACGCCTGCGTCTTTTGCCACGTCTTTTAAGGTTGCCATGAAAATCCCTCCTAAAGTATTTCTTGAAATTAGTGTAACACTGGTAAGAAAAAGGGTCAAACAGTAAAATCTAAACGTTTAGATTTTGTAGTGTTGTGTATAAATACACATTTTTCGCAAGATGTGTTTATTTTTGTCAAAATTCTAATTCTAAAAATTGAAACGGTTATACTTAAAAAAGAGATATAAAAGAGATTCGTATGAAACAATGGAGAGGGAAAATGTCAGTTATTAGCGAAATTTGTGCATATGTTCAGAAAGGAAAATCAAAAATTGTAAAAAATCTGGTGAAGCAGGCATTAGAAGAAGGCCTGGATGCAAAAGTAATCCTGGAAGATGGCCTGACAATGGGGATGAAGCTGCTAGGGGATCAGTTTAAGCGAAATGAAGTATTTGTTCCGGAGGTGTTGATTGGAGCAAGAGCAATGAATATAGGCCTTGCTGTTTTAGAGCATAGTCTGGTTGAATTTGAGAATCCACCGATTGGAAAAGTTGTGATGGGAACCGTGAAGGGGGATCTTCATGATATCGGAAAGAATCTGGTGACTGTTATGTTAAAAAGTGCCGGATTTGAAGTACATGATCTTGGAGTAGACGTGGAGCCGGAAGATTTTATTGATAAAGCAGAAGAAGTAGGGGCAGATATTATTGGAATTTCTGCACTTTTAACAACAACGATGGTAAATATGAAGAAAGTGATGGAACTTTTAGAGGCGAGAGGACTTCGGGATAAATACATTGTGATGATTGGTGGAGCACCGGTCACAGAGAGATTTGCCAGGGACATCGGGGCAGATTACTATACGCCGGATGCGGCAAGCGCAGCAGATGTCGCGAAAGAAGCAATTTTATAATTTTATCTCCGATACTGATTTGGAGGCATTCCTACATACTGTGTAAACGCTTTGTGAAAGTGTGCATAATCATAAAATCCCAGAGAGTATGCGATATCTGCAGGAGCAAGTCCTTCCTGAAGGAGTTGGATACTTTTTTCAATCTTGCACTGCAGAATATAGCGGCTGATCGGTACACTAAGACTCTTTTTTACAATACGGTTAATATACTGCGAATTTAAAGAAAGCTCTTTGGATAATTCCAGAAGAAGTTCCTTTAATGGAAGGTTGAGATGACCGTAAATAAATTGAGAAATTTTTGTTAAACGTGGATCGGCAAAAAAAGCTTCCTCTGCATGTTGTGCATAATAATCTTCCGCCAAGAGCAGGAGAATATTGCTTAAACAGTGATTCTGATAGAGTGTGTAAGTGCTCTTATCAGAGAATAACTCAGGGCACAGTGTTCCTGACAATGCCTTGATTGCAGAAAGTGTTTCATTTTTTAGAGAGAAGTGGATAACTCCGAGATTCCCGGAACAGTGTTTTAGCAGAAAATCCTGTAATTTATAGTAGGTGGAGGAATCCATGTTGAGAAAATGGGCAGAAAAAACCGTAGGAAGCAGATAAATGTTTCTAACTTCCCAATCGCTCAACTGATTTGCCTGATGGGTCAGCCCCACTGGAATTACGTAAACAGCTCCTGTTTCAAGCAGTACCTGTTTGTCATCTGCCATATGATTGGCGCTGCCATTCAAAGTAATTCCAATTTCTAAAAATTCATGTCCGTGGACAGACAATACTTCCCCATTGCAATAAGAAAAAAGTTCTGTATATAAGGAAGATGCTGTTTGTGTGGAAATATAATTGTTTGTGTAAATTTCGATACTGTTCATATTGCATATTTTACATATGAAATGATGAAAAATCAATGATTTACATGTGAATGTGAAAAACAAAGTTTATATTTTACATAATCAGTAGATGTGATACAAGAATAAAAATATCCACCCAGTTATGATGAAAATAAAAACGGAGGATTCCAATGACTACATCACAAAGATTATTAGACACACTTGATTTTAAAAAGATGACAGACGGCGGTGCTGTTGTGGAAACTTTCTTTCCATGGACGCTAACTGTGGACAGATGGACAAAGGAAGGATTAAATCAGAAATTCACACCGGATTATCTCTATCCGGCAGCAGAAGACAGAAGCAGAAGATATTTTAACGATTTGATGACAGAGCCGGTATATGAATACGAACAATCGTTAGGACTGGATGGAGTAAAGCGTATGTCTTTTCGTGTTCCGTTCAAATGCTTTGACACAGAAGTTTTGGAGGAAACTGAAAAATACATTTTGCAATTAGACGAAGATGGTTGGCAGAGAAAATATCATAAAAATAGTGATTTGGTAGAAGAAATCAAAGCACCAATCGAAAGTGAAGAGGATTGGGAAGCTTTAAAAGAAAAGGCTCTTTATGAGCTGGAACATTTCTGTACAGAAGAAAAATTACGAGAGATTTACGGAAAATACGAAGAAGGCCATAAAAGAGGAGAGTATTCCATTCGTTTTAGAGCCGCCGGATTTTTCTGGACTTCCAGAGAGCTTCTGGGCGTGGAAGAACAGCTAATGGCATTTTATGATGAACCTGAACTGATCCATGAAATCAATACTTTTGCGCTGGAAAAATATATGGAATATTTTGACAAGATTTTTGATATCATACAGCCGGAAGTCATTCTTTTTG
>CAZYUZ010000165.1:0-5043 GCA_964650775.1 uncultured Lachnoclostridium sp.
TACATCCAACAAAATATGCTGAAGAATTAGTTAAGAAAATGGAAGAAAACGGTTCTAAAGCATACTTAGTAAACACAGGATGGAATGGTACAGGAAAACGTATCTCTATCAAAGATACTCGTGGTATCATCGATGCTATCCTTAATGGAGATATTGAAAAAGCAAATACAAAGACTATCCCATACTTCAACTTTGAAGTTCCAACAGAACTTACAGGTGTAGATACAGGTATTCTTGATCCTCGTGATACATACGCAGATGCTTCTGAATGGGAAGTAAAAGCAAAAGACCTTGCTGGACGTTTCATTAAGAACTTCTCTAAATATGAAGGAAATGAAGCTGGTAAAGCATTAGTTGCAGCTGGTCCTCAGTTATAATTTAAAGATTCAATCGTAAAAGATTCGAAATCGCTATTTTACATATTGTGATATGAGATGAAGAAAACGCTCCGTGAAAACGGGGCGTTTTTGATTAAAGGGAATCTTTTCGAATATTGGCAGTTCGAGAAGTGGAAAGTGATTAAATTGTATACAAATATTTACAACAATTTCAGTTGATAAAAATACACTGATGGGTTATAATATTTTTAACCTGAAATGCGTTAAATGCTTCTACAATTTTGAACCTACATTTACGTTTATGGGATTCCTATATTGCAGTTTGGATGTCAGGCCTCCGTTTGCAGTGGAAGGCAGAAGAGCTGTTGCGGTTGCCCACCTAGCTATCGCTAGGCGTCAAAAGTAGGAGTTGCATTTTGGGCTTTCGACGAAAGATAAGGGGGATGTGTATTATACACATCTCCTAATTTTTTTGTAGATGTGAATCCATAAAGTAAGGAGCCGAAAAATGCAATTAAGAAGGTTATCTGGAAAGCAGAAGCTGTATTTGCTGATTTTTGGTCTCGTGATTCTGTTGTTTTTGATTTTTAGTGGAAAAATGTTTCAAAAAGAAGGAATAATTAAGGGCGAGACACCGGTTGCAAATGAGGAACTTTTAATATTAGGTACGGCAGATTCCATAGAAGGTCTGGAAGAAGGACAGGTCTATACGGATCAGGGGATTTATTTTTATGAAGAGAAAATTGACTGGACACCTTATTTATTTCAGAGTGTACAGGCAGTGACGGAAGATGCTCAAATTTTACATATCAACAATTTGCTTCAAAGAGAAGTAAAATTAGAAAATTGTCTAATCGTAGAAAACACTTCTGATCAACTGATCATGTTTTCAGAAGGATTTTATCTGGAAATTCCTTGCAAAAATCTGACAGTTCAGTTTCTGGATGAAATTGTAGATATTTATCTGACAAATGGAATTGTCACGAAGATTTCTACAAAAAAGGAAAGTGTTTCTGGAAAGATTCTCTCGATTCGACAAGATGGAATTGAACTGGAGGGCTATGGCGTTGTACCGCTTTCTAAAACCTTTCGATTCTATGAAACTTATGGGGAATATCAGGAAAGATCGGCTTATGGTCTGATCGTAGGGTATGAGCAGGCGAAGCTGGTCGTTGCGGAAGGTGAGATCTGCGCAGCCATTCTGGATGCACCAATGACATTGGAAAAAATCCGTGTATTGTTAAAAACTACGGATTTTGCGGAAATCGTACATTCCAATGTAGGACTGAAAGCTCATGGGAATTATGAGATATCCTATGGGGAACAAAAAATGGTTCTAAGTGATGGCGAAGCATTACAATTAGACAGTTCCAGTGAACTTTTTTTGGAAGAACGAGTCATTCTGACACCGCAAAGTGCAGACGACAGATTAGAGATTTTCAGCATTGAAAGAAACTATGGTACGCCGGTCTATGCGGGAAGAATTGAAGTGCTGAAAGATTCCGGAGGACTGATCGTCATTAATGAATTGGATCTGGAGACCTATCTTTACAGTGTTGTGCCAAGTGAAATGCCTGCAAGCTATGAAATGGAGGCATTGAAAGCACAGGCGGTATGTGCAAGAAGCTATGCACATCGTCAGATTTTATTAAACGGATATGCATCCTATGGTGCACATGTAGATGACAGTGTGTCTTATCAGGTATATAATAATCTGGAAACAGATGAGAAAGTCATACAGGCGGTCAATGAGACAGCAGGACAGGTGTTAAAATTTGGTGAAGAAGTTGCTGTCACCTATTATTTTTCCACTTCCTGCGGCTATACGACCAACGAGACCATCTGGAAAAATGGTTTAGAAGAAAATACCTACATTTCCGGCAAATTGTTAAACGATTCTATGGAAAAGCTGGATTTACAAAATGAAGATAATTTCCGACAATTCATATTAAATGAGGAGTATGATACCTACGACAGCGGAGAGAGCTGGTATCGCTGGGATATGACTGTGCCGGTGGAACACATTTCTGCGACGATTTGTGGTATGGAAGACATCGGAACGGTGAAAAATATAGAAGTCACAGAACGTAACGACGGCGGAGTGGTTCACAAGGTTTTGGTGACGGGAGAAGACGGAGAACTGGAAATTACCTATGAACATGCCATTCGTGTGGCTTTGAATGGAAAAGGTCAGACAATTACACGAACTTATGGTAAGGATGCAACCGGGGGAAATATGCTTCCAAGCGGCTTCTTTGTCATTGACAGAGTGGAAGAAGATGGGGAACTGGCCGCCTTTCGTTTCAGAGGCGGAGGCTTTGGCCATGGTGCCGGCATGAGCCAGAATGGGGCAAACCATATGGCAGAAGCAGGTAAGACATACGAAGAAATTTTGGGGTTATTTTACGAAGGAACGACACTTTCAAAGATTTAGAGTAGGACGTAAGACATGATCAAAAGAATTATTACAAAAGCACAGACAATTATTACAAAAATACAGACAATTTTAGAGGTTTTTCAGGAGCACAGATTAAACGCAGCAGCGGCACATGCAGCATTTTTTATTATATTGTCGTTCATTCCATGTATTATATTGCTGTTTTCGCTGCTCCAGTTTACCAGCATAGATAAAATAGATATTCTGGTATTGGTGCAGAATGTGGTTCCAACAAATATGCTGACATTTGTAACCGGAATTATCGGGGAAGCTTATCAAAAGACGGCAACAACGATTTCTATTTCGGCTCTGGCTGCTGTCTGGTCTGCGGGACGTGGAATGATGGCATTGAATCAAGGGCTGCAATGGATTGCAGGGACAAGAGAAACGAGAAATTATTTTGCAGTGCGCATTCGTGCGACCTTATACACGATTGTTTTGCTTTTGTCGATTGTTGTATTTCTGCTGCTTGGTGTATTTGGAAATACTTTACTGGAATTAATTACACTGAAATTCCCAATTACAGCCTATGTAACATCCATGATTTTGGATGTGAAAAACATTTTTCTAGCACTTTATGCAGTTGTGATTTTTACATTGCTTTATCACTTTATGCCGGGAAATGAGATGAAATTAGCTTATCATGTACCGGGAGCAGTACTTTCGGCTGCAGGATGGATGCTATTTTCCTATGCGTTTTCTATATATATTGAGAAGTTCAGCGGATTTTCGAATATGTATGGGAGTCTAACGACCATCATTCTAATCATGCTGTGGCTGTATTTTGGTATGTATATTACGCTGATTGGCGCGGAATTTAACCAGTTGTTGGCGAAAAGACGGGAAAAAACTTGACATATTTTTTCTCTGTTGTTAGAATAGTGGGCAGTGATAAATGCTTTGATCGTGCACAGTAGCGATTCTATTTCCAACAGAGAGAACGGGTCATCGGCTGGAAGCCTGTTTTGGTTCAGTAGTATTTGTGAAATTCACACGGGAGCAGCTTTTCTGAACATTTTTAATAATTAGGAAAAGACGGGTCGTGTACGTTATGACACAGGATGAGTGTTCGCATTTGAATAAGTGCGAAAACCAGGGTGGTACCGCGGATAAGATTATTCGTCCCTCGTAGTTTAGGCTACGGGGGACTTTTTATTTAGTATCCCATAGGCTAGAATATTGATAAAGGAGATATGGAAAATGAACATGGATGCAATTAAAGCTGAAATCAAAGAAGCACTTGCGCTGGTAGAAGATGCAAAAGCGTTAGCAGACTTCTGGGCAAAATATTTCGGCAAAGGCGGCGAAATTCAGAAATTAATGGCTGGCATCAAGAAAGTGCCAAACGAAGAAAAGAAAGCATATGGACAGGCAGTAAACGAAGTAAAAATTCTCGCACAGGAACTTTATGATGCAAAAAAAGAAGAAATCGAAAAGAAAGCAATGCTTGCCCGTTATGAAGCAGAAACACTGGATGTGACTCTTCCAGCTACAGCAAATGGAGCAGGTAACCTTCATCCATTAACATGTATCAAAAATGAAATCATCGATGTATTTGCAGGCATGGGCTTTGATATTTTTGAAGGTCCTGAAATCGAAGATGATGATCACAACTTTACAAGATTAAACGTATTAAAAGACCATCCATCCCGCGATATGCAGGATACATTCTGGTTAACAGACGAATTATTACTTAGAACTCATACATCACCGGGACAGATTCGTGTCATGGACAATCAGGCACCACCAATCAAAGTGTTAGTTCCAGGTAAAGTATTCCGTTCTGACAGTGATGCAACACATTCTCCAATGTTTTCCCAGATGGAAGGTTTGGTAGTTGACGAACACATTACACTTTGTGACTTACAGGGTATGCTTGACCAGTTCGTAAAAGCATTATTCTCCGACAATGTAAAGACAAGACTTCGTCCATCTTATTTCCCATTCACAGAACCATCTGTAGAAGTAGACGTTAGCTGCTTCAAATGCGGCGGGAAGGGCTGTTCTTTATGTAAAGGTACAGGCTGGATCGAAGTTCTTGGCGGCGGTATCGTAAACAACAAAGTACTTGAAAACTGTAATGTGGATTCCAGCAAATATTCCGGACTTGCATTCGGTATCGGTATCGAACGTATTGCCATGTTAAAATACGGCATCAACCACATGGGCAAATTATTCGAAAATGACATCGAATTCTTAAAACAGTTCAAGGCATAAGTCGGAGGGTATTATGAAAGTTTTATATAGTTGGTTAAAAGAATATGTAGA
>CAZYUZ010000166.1:0-1218 GCA_964650775.1 uncultured Lachnoclostridium sp.
TATTAGTTACAATCAAACATGATAGCACAAGAAGTCTCAGGATAAAACAATCTGACGGAAAATACGGCAGATTCTCTTATGCTGGGACTTCTTTTATTCTGCATGAAAAGTTGAAAATAAGTTTGTTATAAAATGTCTGATAATAGCGCTCTTCAGGTGGAATGGAAACAAAGTAAGGTTCTGTGACGTTTGTTCGGCGGCTGCGAAGCAGATCAATAGGATCACCGGTATGGAAATCCTGAATGACTAATGCGTACTTACAGTATTCGTCCATGTCGAGAAATACCTCATCGATAGAAATAACATCTGTTAGAGGAAGCCTATCAATTCTAACGTAACGATCAAAATCTTCATGTACATGGGTATCTGAAACGTGAAAACGACTTGCAATGGAAGAAGATGTTTCCATTAGATTACGATAAGCATCCACAATGAGTAAGTCAGTTGCATTGGTTGTACGTCTCAAGGCTAAGCGGTAGATCGATTGTTTCGTAGGTAGTGATTAAATTGATCGTAGGAATAATACCATGAGATGCGTAACGAGCAAGTTTTGAACTCATTTTTCGACAGTATTCAGGTTCATCTGCCATACCAAAATGTTCCCAGTAAAATACTTGTCCTGTTTTAGGATGACGGATTGTAAAGTCTGGATAGAAAATTATATGATCGAATTGTAGTGGTGACTCATAGCGAAAAGGAATTCTATTTGTGTGTAAAACCATGTCAATAAGAACTTCAGATTTTGAACGTACCATTTTACCGGAAGCTGTTTTGTGGATTAATTGCTCGGGGTGTTTGGGAGTTGATTCAAAAGGCTGACTTGCCCATTCTTTGAGTTTTTGGGAAAGAGGAATGAAATAAGGTGCAATCAAACATAAGTTTTGGATTATGTAAATTGGTGAAAGTGCTGAAAAATATAGAAGATTTATGAAATGGAATTTTTTCGTTTGATTGGGCATAGAGTAAATAAGTTTGAGATATTGGAAACAAAAATACGAGGCAAGTTACTTTCGTGGGCGCATATACGAAAAGCAAGTTGGGGTGGAAACTTAAAATGTTTGTAGTGGGCGTAGAGCAAATAAGTTTGTGATGCTGGAAAATTATGGAGCTTAGAGTTTCTGGAAGGGGATTATTTTATTACATACGCCCACAAAAATTTAAGATAGTGGGCAGCAGAAACTAGAAAAATTCTATACCGAAATAGTTACGATTAGATGT
>CAZYUZ010000166.1:1318-5026 GCA_964650775.1 uncultured Lachnoclostridium sp.
AGCCAAGACATGAAATTATCAGCCAAGGCGTGAAAATCAAGTCCGCATTGAAAATCCCCCAGAAATATGCTAAAATCAAAAAAACTATGTGAAAAGGAGACATTACCCTATGGAACAGTACAAGAGTGAGTTTATCCAGTTTATGGTAGACAGCAAAGTTCTCAAATTTGGTGAATTTACATTAAAGAGCGGACGTAAATCCCCATTCTTCATGAATGCCGGCGGTTATGTAACAGGCTCTCAGTTAAAAAAATTAGGTGAATACTACGCAAAAGCAATTCATGATAAATACGGCGATGATTTCGATGTGTTATTCGGACCAGCCTACAAAGGAATTCCTCTTGCAGTAGTTACAGCAATGGCATACAGCGAATTATTCGGCAAAGAAGTGCGTTACTGCTGTGACCGTAAAGAAGAAAAAGACCATGGCGCAGACAAAGGAAGCTTCCTTGGAAGCAAATTACAGGATGGTGACAGAGTCATCATGATCGAAGACGTTACAACATCTGGTAAATCCATGGAAGAAACAGTTCCAAAGGTAAAAGGTGCTGCAGACGTAACCATCGTTGGTCTGATGGTATCCTTAAACCGTATGGAAGTTGGTAAAGGCGGAGAAAAATGTGCCTTAGACGAAGTGAAAGATTTATATGGCTTTGAAACAGCTGCAATCGTAGATATGAGCGAGGTTGTAGAATGCCTCTATAACAAAGAAGTAAACGGTGAAGTTTTGATCGACGATACATTAAAAGCGGCAATCGACGCATACTATGAACAGTATGGTGCAAAATAGGAGGCCCCTTAATGAACGAAAAGTTATATAAGACAATGGGCGTTAGCGGAGCTGGCAACATTACAATCGGGATTGTTTCCATTGTGACAGGCGTTGTTGGCGGAGTTTTATTAATCATTACTGGAGCAAGACTTTTAAAGAAAAGATCTGAGATTATGTTTTAAATGAAAAAAGATGCGAAACAGTTAAAGTACGCATTGTGGGGAGGAAGAGTCCTGTTTTTGATCTATCTGGCAGGACTCTGTTACTTCCTGTTTTTTGCGGAAAATTACGGAAGAATTTTTGGACAGGAAAATTATCGGTACAATCTGGTGCCGTTTAGAGAAATAGAGAGATTTTGGACGTATCGTGATGAACTTGGGATTCATTCCTTTTATAATCTTGCGGGCAATATTTTAGGATTTGTGCCGGCAGGATTTTTTATTCCGATACTGTGGAAGAATAAGCGAGGCTTTTTGTTTACGGTATGTATCACATTCCAGATGAGCTTTTTGGTGGAGATTCTGCAGCTGATTTTCAGGGTGGGAAGCTTTGATGTGGATGATTTGATTTTAAATACCCTGGGTGGAATGCTGGGCTTTTGTTTACTGACACTGATAGGGAACTGGAGGAGCCATGAGAAGATATAGATCGTATAAATTTACAGACAAACATCACTCAAAGGGTGGCGTGCGTTCCAGTATCATTGGGGCGATTGCGCTTGTATGCACAATGATTGACATTTATAGTGCGTATATTGCCAAAGGTAATGCAGGGCGTCAGCTTGCCCTGTTTGGAATGATTGCCATGGTCTGCTGCTGCTATGGAGTTTATGTGGGAAGCCAGAGCTTCAAAGAAGAGGAATGTTATTATCTTTTTTCCAGAATTGGTACAGCTTTAAATTTTGTACTTTTGGTTTTTTGGATTGCAGTGGTCGGTATGGGATTTTTAATTTAAAAGAGGTGTCCTTATGAAATGCAGAGATATTTATAGAGAAGAAAATGAAGCGGTAGCAGAACGATATGAACTCTCTATGGAGAGAATCCGGGAAATCTGCACCGAGGAAATGAATGATCAGAACTTTGGGGAATATTTTAAAGAAACCGCAAAGTTTATTTGTCGTATAGAAAAACTGCTTGAAAAAGTGGAAAATAACTGGTTAAAAACTGCTTCTTTAGAAGAATTAAAAGAAGAAAACCATGCATTATACGAAGATATTTTGCCGGAAAATTATGAAATGAGCTTTGCGAATCCGGATTATGCAGTAGAAAAGCTGGGGGCTGATTATGGTCAGTTGTTTAGCTTTGTGTATGCGGAAATCCGTGGAATGATCGTTTATGCATTTGAAGAAAGAAAGGCAGATATTACAATTCTTTGCGAATTGTTCTTACAGCTTTACACATGGTTCGGAGAAGGCATTCCTGCTTATGAGGAATTAAAAGACATCGTTTACTGGTATATGAGCGATTACTGTGATGTGAAGCTGGAGCAGAGAGTCCGTGATATGGTAGATCCGGAAATGAGCTTTGCAAGAGATATTATTATGGAAGAAAACTTAAATGATTCCAGATATCTTTATCTTTTTGGTGAGTATGTTTCAGAGAGTGAATTAAAAACCGCAGAGTTTTTAAATACATTGTCGCAGGAAAAGATTGAAAAGCTTGCCAGAACCTTTACCGAAGGCTATCGCATGGGCTTTGTGTCCGCTGGGATTGACCTGTCAAAGAAGAAAACAGTCAACATCCGCTATAGTCTTGGTTTTGAGCGAATCATCAAAGAAGCAGTAAAAATGTTTGAAGAAATGGGCTTACAGAGTGTCATTTATCGTTCCGCAGTTGCTTCTGTGAATAAAAAGCAGGCATTGAAAATCGGATACTACGGATGCGTTGCAAATCCACAGTATGATTATGACCATCGTGCAGATGCGGCTCTTTATATGGATAAGGCATTTGTAGAGAGAAAACTGGGTGCGCTTCGTCACGCCTATGATTTGTGCAAAGATTTGGCGAGAGTACATGCCGGTCCTGCAGTTCTGGAAGTTTTTGGAGAAGTACCATTTGCGCCGGTTGCCAAGGAAACTGCCTGTGTCCTGAATGAAAAACAGCAGAAGCTTCAGGTATATTATCAGAATACATCCGGTCAGATGGTAAATGAATACATTCCGGGAGATGAGAGAAGCTTTACCATCATGGCACTGCCAGTTCCGGCAGTGGGTGAGCCTTATGAGGAGATTTTTGAAGAAATCGTAAAGATCAATACCTTGGATTACAGATTATATGAAGGAATTCAGCAGACCATCATTGATGCACTGGATCAGGGAACAGCAGTGCATATCGTGGGAAAAGATGATAACTGTACGGATCTGACTGTGAAGCTCTTTTCACTGAATAACCCTGAAAAAGAAACGATTTTTGAAAACTGTGTTGCAGATGTGAACATTCCGGTTGGTGAAGTATTTACTTCTCCGGTTTTGGAAGGCACCAATGGTATCCTGCACGTTAGCGAAGTATTCTTAAATGATTTAAAATATGTGGATTTAAAAGTTGAATTAAAGGACGGTATGGTAGCAGGATATTCCTGTGGAAATTTTGATGACCCGGAAAAAGGAAAGAAATATTTTCTTGAAAATGTCATGTATCACCACGATACTTTACCACTTGGGGAATTTGCCATCGGAACTAATACGACTGCTTATGTGATGGCTGAAAAATACGGCATTGCTGAGAAGCTTCCAATCTTAATTGCAGAGAAAATGGGACCGCATTTTGCACTGGGTGATACCTGCTACAGCTTTAGTGAAGACCAGAAAATCTACAATCCGGATGGAAAGGAAATCGTAGCGAAGGATAACAGCTGTTCGATCTTTAGAAAGGAAGATATGTCAAAGGCATATTTTAACTGCCATACAGACATTACCATTCCTTATAAAGAGCTTGCAC
>CAZYUZ010000167.1:0-5006 GCA_964650775.1 uncultured Lachnoclostridium sp.
TATGATGTGGTTAATAATCTGACTTTGCATATCGAAGCACAGCTGCAGGAGAAAACGTAGTGAAAAGCGGAATTATCAATGTATATAAAGAAAAAGGCTTTACCTCTTTTGATGTGGTAGCAAAGCTTCGTGGAATTTTAAAAACAAAGAAAATCGGTCATACGGGAACTTTAGACCCGGATGCAGAGGGAGTACTTCCGGTCTGTATTGGCAGAGCGACTAAAGTTTGCGACATTCTGACTGATAAAGATAAAGTATATGAAGCAGTGATGCTTCTTGGGGTGGAAACAGACACGCAGGATACTTCCGGTGAGATTTTAAGCGAAAAACCGGTGGAAGTATCTGAAGATGCAGTAAAAGAAGCGATTCTCTCTTTTGTGGGAGAATACGCGCAGGTTCCGCCAATGTATTCCGCACTAAAGGTGAATGGCAAAAAGCTTTATGAGCTTGCCAGAGAAGGAAAAACTGTTGAACGTAAAGCCAGAAATGTGGAGATTTTCTCCATTGAGATTTTGGAAATGAATCTTCCGAGAGTCCGCATGAGCGTACACTGCTCCAAGGGAACCTATATCAGAACCTTGTGCCATGATATTGGTAATATGCTTGGCTGTGGCGGCTGTATGGAAAAACTTCTTCGTACAAAAGTGGGGGTGTTTGAATTAAAAGACACACTGAAACTTGCAGAAATTGATGAGTTTGCAAAGGCAGGAGCTGTTGAAGAAAGAATCATTTCTGTGGACGAGCTGTTTGACGATTACTTAAAAGTGTGGACAAAGAAAGAATTTGATGTGGTAGTACATAACGGAAACCGCACAAAGAAAAAAATGTTTGAGGAGAAGCTTCCTGAAAATACAGAAAGGCTTCGGGTTTATGATTCAGAAGGCGTATTTATCGGAATTTATGAGTTCTCGGGCGAGCGCGGGGATTTTAAACCTGTAAAAATGTTTTATGAAAATAATTAATGATACACTGGATTTTTCCATTCCGGAAAACAGTGCTGTTACATTGGGAAAATTTGATGGCATTCACAAAGGTCATCAAAAACTGATGAAAATGATTCTTGCAAAAAAGACGCAGGGCTTAAAAAGCGTTGTGTTTACATTTGGGCAAATGCCGGGGACCGTTTTCTACGGAAAAGGGCGTACGATTCTGACACGCACAGAGAGACAGCAGCATCTGGAAGCAATGGGAATTGACTACATGGTGGAGTGTCCATTCGTTCCGGAAATTATACAGATGGAGCCGGAGAACTTTATTAAGGATATTCTGGTGGGGCAGCTGCATGTAAAATACATTGCGGTGGGTCCGGATTTTCGCTTTGGTCATAACAGAAAGGGCAGCTGCAGCTTATTGAAAAAGCTTGCGCCTGTTTATGGATATGAGGTTGAAGTGTTTGAAAAAGAATGTCTGGATGATAAGGTGATCAGCAGCACTTATGTCAGACATATGCTGGAAACCGGTGAGATGGAGACTGTACGAAGACTTCTGGGGTATCCATACTATCTGTCGGGAACAGTAGTTCATGGACATGCAATTGGAAGAAAGCTTGGAATTCCAACCATTAATCTGATTCCTGATGATGAAAAAATGCTTCCGCCAAATGGTGTTTATCTGACAAAGACGATTTTTGACCAAAAGGAATATTTTGGAATTACGAATATCGGAGTCAAACCGACCATCAGTGGTGAGGAAGTAAAAGGAATAGAGACGCATCTGTTTGATTTTGAGGGAGATCTTTATGACAGGGATCTGACGGTTGAATTTTATGCCTACAGCAGAGAGGAAAGACGCTTTGAATCTTTAGAGGATTTGAAGAAACAGCTTGTAATAGATGCGGACTGGGGACGAAAGCTGATTGTCGAAAAATGTCTGTAAATTGAAATCTATGTAAAGATTTGGTTAAAATTGCTTGTAAGAAAAGTGAAAATAGTGTAAAATCAAGATAAGCGTATGGTAATTAGTTAATCACCATACGCTTTTTTACGCAAAAATGAAAGTAAAAGGAGAAAAACGATGGACATAATTATGATGGTCGTAAAGCTTCTTGGAGGTCTTGCCATGTTCCTCTATGGTATGGAAATCATGGGAGATGGTTTGAAACAGGGCTCAGGAACAGCTTTAAAAAATGTTCTCGGTAAATTAACACACAACGTAGTATTAGGTGTTCTGACTGGTGCGTTGGTAACAGCAGTTATCCAGAGTTCTACTGCTACAATCGTATTAACAGTAGGTCTGATTGGCGCAGGTATTTTGAACTTAAAGCAGGCAGTCAGCATCGTTATGGGTGCCAACATTGGTACAACGGTCACAGCACAGATTATCCGACTGATGGATATTGAATCAGGAAGCGGATCGATTCTTGCATTTTTCAAACCGGACTTTTTAGCACCGATGGCATTGATCATTGGTATTATCCTGATCATGTTTGTTAAAAAAGAATCCTTAAAGAACGTTGGCTTGATCGCCATGGGATTTGGTATTCTTTTTATGGGATTGATGTCTATGACAGATGCTGTTGAACCATTATCATCTTCACCTGAGTTTGCCAGCATTTTATCCTACTTTAGTGATATGCCGGTAATTGGTATCTTTACTGGTCTTGTTTTAACAGTGATTGTACAGAGCTCATCTGCGATGGTCGGTATTTTACAGGCGTTATCTTCCACAGGAGCTATGACCTTTGAGCTTGTTTATCCAATTATCATGGGAATTAACCTTGGTACCTGTGTAACAACTGCAATGGTCTGTTCAATCGGCTCTTCCAAAGATGCAAAACGTACAGGTGTTGTACATATCGTATTTAATACTGTAGGTACAATTTTATTTATGATTGCAATGACAATCATCCGCAGGGCGGGCGGTTTCCCTGGACTTTGGGAAAGCGTGGTTGACAGTGGCGTAATCGCAAACTTCCAGACAATTTTCAACCTGCTCACAGCGATTGTTCTGCTTCCGTTTACAAATGTACTTGTTTGGATTGCTTGTAAGATCGTAAAAGATGATGAAGAACCGGAAATGGTATATCCGGAGCTTGCAGCACTTGATAAGAAACTGATGGGTGTTCCAGCAGTTGCTCTCGGCGGAGTTACAAAAGTTGCAGCAAGCATGGCAGCAACTGCAAAAGATAACATCGAGCTCAGTCTTAAACAGTTTAAAAAATACGACGAAAAACGTGCAGAATTAATCGCTTCCAATGAAGAAAGACTGGATGTGTTTACAGACAGAGCGGATAACTACATGATTGAATTATCCGGAAATATTGAGCAGGAAAGCGATAACCGCAAGAGAAGCGTGCTGATGAGATGTATTCGTGATGTGGAACGGATTGGCGATTATGCGACAAACTTCGACGAGATGGCGAAAAAATTCCATGATGAGGAATTAAGTTTTTCAGAAACAGCACATCGGGAGCTTGCAATTATTGTAGATGCGATACAGGAAATTCTGCGTTTAACAGTAGAAGCTATTGAAACTGATAATGAATATATTGTACGACGCATTGAACCATTGGAAGAAGTGATTGATGATATGGTGCTTCTTTTGAAAGACCGTCATACAGCTCGTCTTTGTCAGGGAGTATGTTCTATTAATTCGGGTCTGATCTTTATGGATATCCTGACCTATTTTGAAAGAACAGCAGACCAGTGTTCTAATATTGCAATGTTAATGCTTGCAAGAGATAATGAGGAAATCATGAAGAATCACCATCTGTATTTACAGGAACTTCATGCATCAACAGATCAGTCTTATCTTGCAGAACAGGAAAACCGCAGAGAACAGTATCTGGTTCCATTAAAGAATATTTAGGTTTATTCCTGATTTGAGAAACAGCAGCCTTTGGGGCTGCTGTTTTTATCCTTTCCGGTCAAGATGGGAAATATAAAAGAGAGGTTGACAAAAAAGAAAAAGCTGTTATACTTAGTTAATGAAATGTAACAAATTTGTAACAAATAAGGCGGAAATATTTAATATTTAAAGCCGAGTTAGAATTTCTGGAGAATAGGATGAAGTATAATAGTTTAAGAAATATGATGTTGGTACTTGCTTGTGCAGGCGCATTCCTGGTTCCAACGTTTACATCAGAAGCAGCAGAATTATCCAATCTGGTAAATGCAGGTGTTGCAGCTACCATGGAACAGGTAGATGATGAAACTGTACTGGCAACAGCAGTTGCACCTTCGGTCGTAGAAGGCTATACACTTCTCGGTGTTGTAACAGCAGACAGCGGTTATATCAATATCAGAGAAGAAATGAGCACAGAATCTAAAATCGTAGGTAAGATCAGAAAAAATGGAATCTGTGAAGTTGTTTCTATTGAGGAAGACTGGTTTGAAATTGAATCTGCGGATATTGAAGGTTATATCAGCAGTGATTACCTTTTAACAGGTGCTGAAGCGAATGAAAAAGCGGAAGAGCTCATGGAAGAAGGAAGAGAGTTGGAAACAGCACTTACTTTAATGGAATACCGTTATGGTAAAGGCGTGACTGACATTCAGATGGAAATCTGTGAATATGCTCGTCAGTTTGTAGGCAATCCATATGTATGGGGTGGAACAAGCCTTACAAAAGGAGCTGACTGTTCTGGATTTACATTATCCGTATATAAAAATTATGGTGTTTCCCTGCCACACTCTTCAAAGGCACAGGCAAACTGCGGTACAAAAATTGATTTGTCTGAAGTTCAGCCGGGAGACCTTGTATTCTATGGCGGAAAGAACATTCATCATGTAGCAATGTATATTGGAAATGGTCAGGTTGTACATGCGCAGAGCGCAAATACGGGAATCGTAGTATCCAGCATGTACTACAATACACCAACAAGAGCAGTCAGAGTTTTAGAATTTAATTAGAAGATTTATGAGAGGAGCGAAAAGCTCCTCTTTTTTAAAAAAAGATGTGAATTTCAATAAAAAAGTGTTTACATTTGTAAGAGAACATGCTAAGATATTTAGGTGTGAAATTTAGCCGATATTCAGGACTTGGACACTCCGACCGGTTCTTAGTAT
>CAZYUZ010000168.1:0-5003 GCA_964650775.1 uncultured Lachnoclostridium sp.
GCATCCAATAGTCAAGTATACAGCCGCTGGCAATGCAATGCATAACAGCTGATCTATGGACCATTTCTTTTTTCTTCCCAGAAACATAAATCCAACGCTAAACAGCGCGACCACTGCATATTTTATCGTTCCAGGTCTGTCACAAACTGTAAATACAGCCAGCATAACTATTAATTCAATCAGATTAATTAATATGCGACGCATCCTAATATTTCCTTTTCATTTCTTAATCATAATCACTGAGATTTTCTGTGATTTATTAAAAATCCAAAAAGCAATGCAACAATTGCAGTCAATCCACCCACCAGTGCTCCTGTCACAATTGCTACCGGTAAACCGGCTTCGATTGTATATCCTGCTCTTGCGTATTCTAATTGGCCTTCAATTGCATCCAAACGGTTCTTGTACCAGCTTTGAACATCAGCAATAGATTCATCGCTGGCAACTCTTAAATCTCCTTGCAAAACTTCTAAGTTCGCATCATACTTTAGAATTTCCTCAGCCAGATATCTCGCAATTTCTCCACATTGGTATTCATCATAATGTTGAATTTTAATCTCTGCAGATTGATTACTATTATCATAACAGGTAACAAGGTCAGAAAAATACTGTCTAAAAATTTCATCATTAAGTTGTGCCCACACTGTTCCCGATTCAATATAATTTTTCAATGAATTCATCTCAGATATGTTAGATATATATACTGTGCTTTCATGGACACTTGTCGCATTTATTTTCATAACCGGAGAGTTTTCAATATAAGATGCAAATGATGTCTCCTGCTCTTTTAACTCCAAATACTCTTCACTTGGAGGAATCACAATTTCTTTCCCCAGCATAGTCGCAGATAAAGCAAAAAGAATGATGAACAGTAGAACACATCCCACCATGATCATCCATTTTTTCATAACATATTTTATAAAATCATCCAAACTTACCGTGAATCTTTCCATTAGTTCATTTATAATCCTTTCATTCTCATCAAAACAACTATACCATATTCTATTCATTTTGAAAATGTGACTGATTTTAATCTTCCATTAAGAATCTATGAATTTCTTTGATTTATCAGTCTTCTATATGTATAATATTCTTATATTTTGAAATAACATTCAAATAAGGAGTCCTTTATGAACGCTTTAAAAAAATATTCGTTGATTGATTATGCAAATTTCCTTGTATATCTTGGAATCGCGCTTCTGGCTATCTCTGATAGCGGTATCCAGCTTTTAATTTTGATGGAGATTGGACCAGGAAGCAGAATACTTCGCTTAATTGCCATGTGGCTTTTATTCGCCAAAGTACTTTTAACCAAATATACAAAAAAGGAATTTTTTATTCTTGCACCAATTACATTCCTAGCTCTTTATAATTATACCATTTCAGGAAATATTTATTGTGTCTATACAATTCTTGTAATTGCCAGTATGAAAGATGTGGATTATTCCATTTTATTTAAAACGCTCTTTTACAGCACCTTATCTACGGTCATTTTTGTAGGCATTTTATCCTTCTTTGGAATTGGCAGTCCTACACACCTGACTGAAGATTTCGGTCGCGGTCTTGTTGAAACCCGCTATTGCTTTGGATTATACCATCCAAACATCTGGCATCAGGCGATTGCGCGTTGTATCGTTTTTGGATGCATTGGTCATTATAAACGATTAAACATTGTTCATTTACTGATTCTATTCATGTTCAATTATTTTATTTACACAATGTCAATTTCACGTACTGGTCTGCTGGCTACATGGATTTTCCTGCTGCTCATCATTTTTTACAAATATCTGACCAAATTAATGCATACGATTTTTGTGAAAATATGTGCAGTTCTGGGAATCATTTCCGTATATGGTCTTTACGTTTACTTTACTTATGATTTTGCTACAAAATGGACTTTAAATGCTCAGCTTTTCGATTGGAAAATCACCACTGGAAGAATCCAGCAGGCAGTTGCTTATCTGTCATATAACCCAATTAAACTTTTCAGCAGTCGATTCCCTGATGATGGAACCTTATTTGACCTAGGGGCTTTTCGAATCTTCTATGAATGCGGTTATCTCTGGGCAGGACTTTTCTTCCTTACATTTTTATTGCTGGTTATCATATCGCTGAAAAAAAATTGGGATATTATCATTCCCGTTTCATTTTACTTTGTATTCTGCAGTCTTTATGAATTTGACCCAGTTACAAGACCGACTTATAATATCGTTGTATTTTTCCTGCCACTGCTTCTTTTCAACTCAACAGCAGGAGCTTTTCACAACTTTATGATTTCTTCCCAAAGAAAAGGAAATCGAGCAGCTTAACTTTCTTCATCAACCATACAAAGCAAATGGTAACAGCACTCATTGCAATAAAGCTAAGAACTACAAATACCGCACCTTCTAAGGTATAAACATCGTATTGCTTATCATTAAAATTCAACAAATTTGCAAAATGATAGTGAATCACATAAAGCTCTAATGTATAAAGTCCTATTTTTTCAAATAGGGCTTTTACTTTTCCCTCTTTCCACCAGAACACTCCATAGATAATTGCCACGCATCCAAGCACTGATGAAATCATCTGGGTGATGACATCCATTCGTGTTTCCATGGAATTTAAGTTTTTCACAGCAACCAAATATAAAAATACAATGGCAGCAACAACCATACCAATCTGAACAAGTCGATTGTTCTTGCAGTCAACCTTTCCAGTCTCTTTTTTATCCCAGCAGAAAAAATATTTTCCATAATTTCCTGCTATATATCCCATCATATAAAACGGCACATAAATGATTGTTAAATATGGACTTAAAAATGTATTACCAGTCAGTATCTGCACCGCCATGATCAGACACATGAATCCATATGCAATCCAGAAAAGTACTTCATAAATCCCATCATTTTTTTTACGAATGATACCTGCTATCAGCTGTGCTGTATAGACCATAACCGTCAAGATAAAAAGTACTGCCAAAAACCACAATCCAAAATCCAGTTCAAAAAAGATTCTTTGGTATGCTTCTATTAAATTATTCCAGTGTTTCAATGTCAGCCAAGCAAAAAAAGGCACTAGATAAGCAACCGCACGCTTTCCAAGCACTTTTCCATAAGATTTTATATCTAAAATTTTTCTTCCCTGCCCACACAGATAACCGCTGATGATCATAAAAAGCGGCATCTGAACAGCCTTGATAAAGTCATAGATGTAGGGGTCCTCCATGTGATTATGTACAAACACATGCCCGATCATCACCAGCACAATTGCAACGCCTTTTACGGCATCTATGGATAAATTTCGTTCTCTCATAAATATTCTCTATAATAATTATCTAAAATTTCTAATCTTTCAGTAATAAATCGCTGTAAATTTGACCAGTTATCTTCTCCTTCATGAAGAAGTCCCCAGCATTCGAAGTCTCTCTGTATTGCTCCGCTGGCAGTTAAATAATTTGTCAGGTCGTTATAAACAGAAAATATGTTTTCTTCTGAATAGACATTCTGTCGTAACTGCATCCAGCGTTTTGCAATCTGTTCATCAATATCCGGCACATGTTCTCTCACAATTGGTAACTCCTGACGTTCGATTATTTTATGAACACTTTTATCATAGTCATATCTCCAGGTAACCCCCAGCGTCAAATCTGTATCCCACGGAACCAGATACAACTCATATTCATCATTTGATTCATGAAGTGTATAAAACGTGTTTTTAAAACCATAATTATCTCTCCCGGAAAGGAACTGAAGAAACAGACTTACATCCACAAAATTGTCTATAAAAATACTATTTCCATCTCGAAAAAGTATCGCCTGTTCCAATTGCTCATACGTTTGTTCCTCGCTGTAAAGCGTTGATATAATCTCATATCCCTCTTCAACAGACGATGCTTCCCATGTGTTGATTCCTTTCATTAAAATATCCGTTTGTTGATCCAGTTTTAAATATTTCGCATCTAGTCTTCTTTGAAGCAGATAAAGACCTTGATACGCTCCATTAATGATTACTTCTATATATTCACCCTCTGACATTGGATAATTATAAACTGTGTCCGCAGCAATCCGATTCCATAACTCCTGTGACAGTTTTTCTTTCACAAAGGTATCATCCCTACTCATAGGATTTAAAATCCAGTCATCATCACTGCCAAGTCCCAGCAAATCCATATTTTGATTTTGTCCATCAGCGTCTTTCAGATTCAGTTTCCATGATATCTTAGGTAAAGCTCTGCCGCTGTTACCGCGTATATGCCATTCTGCTTGACTTGTCTGCGTATGATAACTTTGAGTTGCTTTTTCAAAATTGTTCCAAAGAGTCATTTTCCCCTGGACTACATTCATTCCTTCCGCATCCACATAATTTCCTGCTACCTTCAAGTATAAAACTGGAAGTGTAGTAATCACGACATTTACCCGCTGAAACTCATCACCACATCGAATGATTAATGTTAAAGGAATTCCTTCACGAACAGAGTCCGAAAGCTTCCGCATAGGAATGTTATCTAAAAAATACAGCATATATTCCGGATTAAGTGCTTTCATTTTCCCTTGTAAATTTGAAAAATGATTAAGTTTTTCTGCAGATTGGGAAATATAAATGCTGTTATTTTCCCAATCAACCGCAACTTTTTCTCCATCAAAGGAAATTTCCGAAATATCTAAGCCTGTTGTTTCCGTATACTGGCTTAGTACTTCCTCTGTAACCATAGGGACTCCAATACAGTATTTGTTTTCTAATGAATAGCAAAACATTATTATAATGATGAAAACTGTAATAGATCCCATGAAAAGCACTCTTTTATCTTTTATTTTTTCAACCATATGCATCACTTTCTTCGTTTTCCATAAATCAAGCTATCTCAACATAACATAATTTCCCTTTTCAAAGAGGATTTCGCATTCTTCCAGCACTTCCTCTTTTTTCTCATAACACTCCCTACTAATATAAAGCACTGCATCCTTCTCTTTCAGAAACGCTTCCGTGCCACCATCCTGACATCTGAAATCTCCTGAAATCTC
>CAZYUZ010000169.1:0-5003 GCA_964650775.1 uncultured Lachnoclostridium sp.
AGACTATCAGTGGAAAACGATTCTACCTTGAAGCTGATGGAAAAGCCAGAACCGGATGGTTTAGCATAGGAACAGACCGCTATTATGGGGAAAAAACAGCCGGTGAAGGAATTTACAAAGGAACACTGGCATCTGGAGCGAAGGAAATTAATGGAAAGACGTATTTCTTCCATACAACTTCTAACTATCGTATGACTGGTTGGCAATCAGCGAATGGACAGAAGTATTATTTGAATGCAGATGGAACGGCAAAAAGTGGCTGGTTCACAGTAGGGGGATTGACTTACTATGGAGAACCAGAAACAACATCAGGCGGTTTGTTAAGAGGGACACTTGCAAAAGGTGCAAAGGAGATTGCAGGAGAAACGTATGTGTTCCATTCTACAAATTACAACCGATTAACAGGCTGGCAGACTGTGAATGGCAAACGATATTATCTTCAGGCAAACGGAAAGGCAAAAGCAGGATGGTTCCAGTCCGGTGGCTGTTGGTATTATGGTGCTGAGTCATCAGCAGAAAATATTCTGAAAGGTACCATGGAAATTGGTATCAGAAAACTGACTGTTCAGGATGGAGAGAATACGGTAGAGCGTAGTTACTATTTTGATGCAAACTATCGACTTACTACTGGTTGGAAAGTGATCGGTGGTATCAAATATTTCTTCAATGTGGACGAAAATCCTGAAAACTGCTACATGCTTTACAGTGGTAAGGTTTCCAACGGGTGGCTTGAATTGCCAAATGGGGAAAAGAGTTATATCAATAGCCAAGGAAATCCAGTAACTGGTTGGCAGACCATCGAAGGCAGAAAATATTACTTTGATGCAAACGGAATTATGCAGACGGGATGGCAGACTATTGGCAATGTGGAATATTTCTTTAATGCAGACGGGATTTATATTCCAATGATAGCGCCAACGTTGGAATCTGTAACAAGTACATTCTATAGAACGGCAGATGTAAAATGGAAACAGATTAGCGGTGTTAAGAACTATTTACTGGAATACTCAACAGACAGTGTCTTCCCACGTTGGAAAACATCTTCCATCGAAATTACAGATGAAACAATTAGAGAATACCGGGTGGAAAATTTAGAACCAGGTGAAATTTATTACTTTAGATTGCGATATACCATCTGGAATAGTGATGATGAGGTAATCTATGATAGTCCATATAGTGCAGTGAAAAGTGTTGTTGTACGAGCGGAAACAGAAGCAACAGCGACCTCTGCTACAATTTCTGAATGTTACATTATAGATGGAAGCAGAGATGCCGGCATTACAGTGCAGTTTAGAGCATCTTTAAAGGATTGGATCAGAAGTGCTGACGATAAATATTATATCGTAGAAACAGAGTCTTACGGAAATGCAATTGATTTTGAAAAACCAGTGGGGATTGTAGATAAAGACTTTGAGATTGATACGATTGTGACGATCGATGCCGGAGATGGAAGTGATGATGTTAGAGAATGTGTAAACATTGCCTTGATGAACAAATTTGCATTGGCTATCTTGAAAGAAGATGGAAGTTATCAGATTATTTCCACACCATTGGGAATTACCAATCCAGAAGAAATCTCAGAAAATAAAACGGAGATTTTTAAGGCGAAATCGAAAAAAGGTATTCAGGGTATTCTTTATGCTGATCAGGGTACAGATATCTTGCAGGCAGAAAATGGAAACACAAAACAGACGCTGTTTAATGTTTATATTCAGGAAAGAATTTCCAACAGCGCAAAAGATGGATTCAGGGAATATCATTACAAAGGAAAGACTTATTACTTCTCAGAATTTTCGGATCTGATTAGCAATGTAGAATCTTTAAACAAAGGATATAAGATTGATGGAGTAAGAACGAAAGTTTCAGTAACATTCTGCTTGTTGTTAAAATATAGTTCATCCAGATACTATTTGATTGACCCGGCAGCAAGAACTTCAGGTTATAAATACTATACGTTGAACATGCGTGAAGAGCAGGGTAGAGAAACTTATGAGGCATTCTTTCATTATATGGGAGAAGTGTTTGGACAGGAAGATTGCTATGTTACCAACTGGGTTTTAGGTAACGAGGTAAATTCAAGTAGAGCATGGAACTATCATGGTAACTTATCTCAAGATACTTATATGCAGAGTTATGCAACCGCATTTAGACTGCTGTATACGGGAATCAAAGCAGCAAAATCTGGAAATAATGTATTTATTTCATTAGATAATGGATGGACAGCTGCACCAGACACATACAGCGGAAAGTCCACTTTGGATAAGTTTGCATTCTATGCCCAGAAAGAAAATGAAGATATGCTTTGGAGTATTGCTTATCATGGATACTCGTATCCTCTTACTAGATGTGATTTTTGGAACGATTCTACGAATACAACTTTTAGTACATCTACAAAATATATTTCTATGAAAAATATTTCGGTGCTTACGGATTATGCAGCATCTTTAGAAAAGAAGTATGATAAGCCGACAGGAAGTATCCGCGTGATTTTATCAGAGCAAGGATATAATGCCGGTCAAGGTGCATATGTTCAGGCGGAAGCACTGGCATGGGGATATTACATGGCGGAATTCAATGATCGAATTGATGCATTTATCATTCGAGCTGTTATCGATGACTGGAATGAAATTTCAGGTGGTTTATACTTGGGGCTTCGAAATGTTTATGAAGAAAAAAGATCTTCATGTTATGTTTATCAATACATGGATAGCGATTTGGATGTTTTAAAAGAAACTCCGGCAGTCGATATTTCTCAATGGAATACAAGTAAAGTGGAAGAGGCACAAGAGATTCTTTGTAACAAAGATTGGACCTCGAGAGTTCCAGGATTTGACAAAACAAAACTTGCAGCGATGCAATGATAATCTACAAGAAAACGTAAACAGGCGACCGTTTGTGGTCGCCTGTTGTGTATTATGATTTTACAAACTGATCATATTTTAAGTTAGTCTCTTCTAAACAAATCTCTTGTATAAACTTTCTCTTCTACATCATCCAGGCAGCTGTCATATCTGTTGGCGATAATCGCCTGGCTTTTCTTCTTGAATTCATTCAGATTGTTTACTACCTTACTACCAAAGAAAGTAGTACCATTTTCCAGTGTTGGTTCATAGATGATGACAGTAGCACCTTTGGCTTTGATTCGTTTCATAACGCCCTGAATGCTACTCTGACGGAAGTTATCAGAGTTACTCTTCATAGTTAAGCGGTAAACCCCCACAACAACCTCTTTTTCCTTTGCCTTATTCCAGCTGCTGTTTGCTTCATAAGCTCCGGCAATTTCAAGGACTCTGTCTGCGATGAAATCTTTTCTCGTACGGTTACTTTCTACGATAGCAGTCATCATATTCTGTGGAACATCTGCGTAGTTTGCCAGAAGCTGTTTGGTATCCTTTGGCAGGCAGTATCCGCCGTACCCGAAAGAAGGGTTATTGTAATGGGAACCAATACGTGGGTCTAAGCAGACGCCATTAATGATGGACTGTGTATCAAGTCCCTTTGTTTCTGCATAAGTATCCAATTCGTTAAAATAGCTTACACGAAGCGCAAGATAGGTATTCGCAAAAAGTTTTACGGCTTCCGCTTCTGTTGCACCCATAAAAAGTGTATCGATCTCCTCTTTTAAAGCACCTTCCTGAAGAAGGGCTGCAAAAGTATGGGCAGCCTTTGTAAGACGTTCGTTTCCTTCTACCGTTGATACGATGATACGACTTGGGTAAAGATTATCATAAAGAGCCTTTGATTCACGAAGAAATTCTGGGCTGAAAAGAATGTTTTCTGTGCCAAATTTTTTACGTACACTTTCAGTATAACCTACCGGAATGGTAGATTTGATGATCATAATCGCCTCCGGATTAACTTCCAACACCAATTTGATTACAGATTCTACAGCGCTGGTATCAAAGTAGTTTTTCTTGCTGTCATAGTTTGTAGGAGCTGCAATGATTACAAAATCTGCATTTTTATAGGCAGATACCCCATCTGTCGTAGCAGTTAAATCCAGTTCTTTTTCTGCAAGGTATTTTTCAATATAATCATCCTGAATTGGTGATTTTTTGTTGTTGATCAGTTCGACTTTTTCAGGAATGATATCCACAGCAGTTACATGATTGTGCTGAGCAAGCAGGGTGGCAATAGAAAGTCCAACATAGCCTGTTCCGGCAACGGCGATATTCATTGGAGAAAATTTTTCTGTCTGTTTTTCCTGTTTTTCTTCAACAAACATGGAAATTGGTTCAAAGTCTAATACTTCCCCCAGTTTTTCCAGCTGTGCAATGGAAGGTGTATAATCTTCTTTTTCCAGACGGCAAATCATTGCGCGATTGATTCCGGTAAGCTCTGCAAGCTGTTTCTGGCGGATATTTTTTTCTTTTCTATGACTGGAAACCGTTCCAGCTAATAAACTCAAAGATAATTTTTTCATATAAAATCCTTTCGAAAACATAAAAGTTATTTTAAGTAACAAAAAACGCAAGTCAAAATGCATTTGACTTGCGTTAATCCTAACATAAGTTATTAAAAATATCAATAGCGTTTACGATTAATCTTTATATATTGTAAAACTATCTACTTCTGTCCAGGAATCGGCATCATAAGTAGTGATATTTAAACTATTTTCAGTGATATGTGCTTTGCTAAGCTGTGGACTTCCGTTCTGTACAGTCACAGCAGACCATGGATAATCATCGTCCGGTGTTCGAAGCAGTGCATGGGTTGCACCATTATAAATCGTATAGATGGCATGTCCCGGATTGTGGAATTCATATTCTACTTCCTGGTCTGGGAGTGGATCGGCATCTAAATCAAGAAAATAACTTCTCGTGTAAATGTGATCATGTCCGCTGATAAATAAATCAATGTCAAACTCTTCTGCCATATACGCAAAAGTATATCGGACTTCTGCACGCACACCCTGGTAACGTTCTACCATAGTAACTGGTGAGTAGTGGCTTACAATGATACGCCATTTTGCATCCGGATTTGCGGCAATGGTCTCTGCCACG
>CAZYUZ010000170.1:0-4980 GCA_964650775.1 uncultured Lachnoclostridium sp.
GGAGATATTGCAATTAAGGGGAAAAAGGCGTATATTTTTTGTACAGAGAAAATTGCGCCTTATATAGCAGAAAATCTGGTACAGGTAAAGCATACTTCGATGAGATGCACGTTGCTTTCTCAGGCACCGGATATTTTAAAACCGGAGCTGGAACGAAGAGAAGTGACTGCTGCTTCTGAAAGAGTTGATGCGATTTTAGGAAAACTTATGAATCTATCCCGCAGTCAGAGTATTTTGGCATTTCGAGAGAAAAAGGTGTTTGTCAATGGCAGACAGTGCGAGAATAACAGCTATCAACTCAAAGCGGGGGATGTGGTGACTTGCCGCGGATTCGGGAAATTTGTCTATGAAGGTGTAAAATACGAGACCAAAAAAGGAAAGGTATGCGCGGAAGTGTCCGTGTATATATAGTCGGGAGATACTTGAGGGAGAAAAAAGATGTTTAGTTTCTTGAAGAAGAAGGACAATGTAGAAGAGAAAATTGATCTTCCACCGTTGGAAGTGGATGGGGATAAGGAAATTATCTGCGCGCCGATCGAAGGTGAGGCGGTACCATGCAGTGAGATTAGTGATCTGACCTTCCAGCAGGAAATGCTTGGAAAGTGTGTTGCGATCAAACCGGCAGTCGGAAAAGTATATGCACCGGCGGATGGCAAGATTGAAATGATGATTGAGACATTACATGCACTGAGTATGACAACGACAGGTGGTGTGGAAATCCTGATTCACGTAGGGATCGACACCGTTGCTTTAAAGGGAAAACATTTTAAAGCGTATGTAAAAGAAGGAACTGTTGTAAAACGTGGTAATCTTCTGATGGAATTTGATATTGCTGCAATTACTGCTGCAGGATATGATATGATTTCCCCAGTCATTATCTGTAATTCTGATGATTACACAGAAGTGGAAAAAATCATTGGACAGCCGATGAAAGTTGGAGAAACGCTTATGAAGCTAACAAAATAATTGAAGTGATGTGTACGCTCATGGAATTTATCTGATTCCATGAGCGTATTTTAGTTAAAAAGAGGTTTTTTATGCCTGAATGTAAGATTGCTCCTTTTTCTGAGCAGTTTGAAGATTACTTAAATACAAGATTATACGGTCTTTCAGATCTGATCGCAGCAGAGGAAATGGGCGTGCTAAAACTGCGCCGTCAGCCCTATCTGGAATTGACTGGGAGAGGGGTGATCTTTGGAATCGCAGATACAGGAATTGATTATACCCATCCGGCATTTCGTTTTGGTGATGGACGAAGCAGGATTTTAGCTATTTGGGATCAGACAGCGGAGAAGGCGTCGGATTCCAGAGTTTTATTTGGAAAGCTTTACCTGCAGGAGGAAATTAACGAGGCTCTCCAAAGTGATAATCCATTGGAATTTGTGCCGGTTACTGATGAGAACGGACATGGTACATTTATGGCAGGTCTTGCTGCCGGAAATTTGAATGAGGAAGAGGAGTTTACGGGAATTGCACCGGGGGCATCTGTTTTGGTAGTGAAACTGCGTCAGGCAGATTTGTGTTTGAAAAAATTCTGGTATATTGCAGAGGAAACACCAGCATACAAAGAGGAAGATTTGATTGCAGCAGTGGATTTTATGATTTCTTTTGCGTTGGAAAGAGCTTTGGACATGGTGCTGTATTTTGGAATATCTTCCAGTAAGGGAGATCATAATGGGCGAGGTCCTTTTATGAGTTATCTGAATCTGATTTCTTTGCAGTCAGGGCGTGCGGTAGTCCTTGCAGCAGGAAATGAAGGCAGCGCAGCACATCATTTCAGGAGTCGTTCCTATGAGGGTGTCAATTTTCAGGATGTAGAAATCAGAGTCACAGATGTAAAGGAAGGACTGTACATCGAATTTTGGGCGGATGCCCCGGATTTGTATGGGATTGGATTTGTTTCGCCCACTGGCGAGGTGGTGGAGAAGCTTCCGACGAGAACTGATTTAAGAGAAATTCTTTCATTTGTTTTTGAGCAGACAGTAATCTATGTCATTTATGAGAGAGTTGAGGCGATTACAGGAGCAACACTGATACGCATTCGAATGGAGAATCCTGCGAATGGAATCTGGAAGCTTCGCATTTTTCAGGAGGAAGTTTACGGAGGACGGTTCGATTTGTGGATGCCGATTACACCATTTATTCAAGGGGAAGCGGTATTTTTAAAGCCGGATCCTGAGACCACGGTGACGGAACCGGGAAACAGTGCGGAGAATCTGACAATTGGTGCGTACAATTCGGATACGGAAGGGATTTATCTGGATTCATCCAGAGGGTTTACGCGAAATGGAATGGTCAAACCGGACTTGGCTGCACCGGGGGTAAATGTACGGGGACCGATTCGGGGAGGTCTTTATACCCGGAGGAGTGGAACTTCTGTGGCAGCTGCGCTGGCAGCAGGAATTGCGGTGTTGATGATGGAGTATCATCCGGAATATACCGGAGTGCAGATTAAAAATTACCTGATAAGGGGTGCAAAAAGAGATGCGAGAAACTATCCAAATACTGAGTTTGGATGGGGGAAAATCGATATTTATGAGACACTGCTTGATATGAGGGAAACAAATAGACTATAATGAGACAAATGGAGAATATGAGGGTACAAACGAGATGTATGCAGAATTATTAAAGGAAATAACAAACATAGAAGTACTGACGAATTCTTTGAAAAATATTACAGAAAATTTTTCTATCAACACAGCAATTATGATCGTCATGATGATTTTCTGTGTTGTGGGCGGAGTTGATAAAATTCGCGGAAATAAATACGGATATGGCGAGAAATTCGATGAGGCATTTGGCGCTTTAAAAACGTTATCGTTGATCATGATTGGAATTATTACGCTGGTTCCGATTCTGAAGCTTTTGCTGGAGCCGATCATTTCACCGATCTATGAGCTTTTTGGAGCATCGCCAGCGATGTTTGCGGGAACCATTCTGCCGGTAGATTCCGGAGCTTATCCACTAGCAATTGAGCTTGCGAACGGAAACATGTCGATTGCAAATTTATCGGGTGTCGTGCTTGGGAGTACCTTTGGATGCATTTTTGTTGGCATGATTCCGATGACACTTCCATTTTTGCAGGAAGAAGATTATAACTGTTTTGCGGCAGCCGTTCTGGTAGCCATTATTACGATTCCGCTTGGAAGTATCGCAGGCGGACTTGCAATGAATCTGACACCCTATAAAATTTCCTTTATGGAGATTTTGATCAATATGATTCCTGTAATCATTGTATCAATTCTGGTTGCACTGGGGCTTGCATTTTGGCCAAAACAGCTTATGAGAGCATTCTGTGTGATTGGGAATGGAATGCAGGTGGTGCTGACGGCAGCAGTCGTGCTGGCGGCTGTTCAGTCTGTGACAGGACTTCGTCTTCCACTTTTTTATCTGATGGTAGAACCGGCAGTGGAAGGAGGAACCTCCCCGCTGACAGATGCGATTGTCATCGTTGGAACCATTGGTCTGGTCTTATCGGGTGCTTTCCCGATGGTATTGTGGATTACCAGAACATTTAAGAAGCCACTGCAGAAAATGGCAGAAATGCTTGGCGTGGATGAGGCAGGCGGTGCTGCACTGGTGGCAACACTGGCAAGCTATTTCCCTGCTTTGGATCTTTTGAAAGATATGAATCAGAAGAGCCGTTTTCTTGTATTAACATTTTCAATTTCAGCAACCTTTGTATTGGGAGACCACCTTGGATTTATTGCAGGAGTGGACCCGGAAATGGTAGTGCCGATGATGGTATCAAAGATGGTAGCGGGAATCACAGCATTGCTTCTTGCAAATATCCTTGCACCGAAATTGTTGAAGTAGTAGTAAAAACTGCCCCGACGGTATAAATATAGAAAGATAAGACGAGGTCAAGCGAAGCCTTGAGGCGTTCTTTCTATATTTGTATTGTCGGGGCAGTGTGTGTTACTGCTTATCCAGCTCTTCTGTAAGTTTTTTCTGTAGTGCTTTATTTTCCTCTTCCAGACGTTTGATTGCTTCCCAAAGTGCAGCGGTATCTGGTGCAGCTGCAGCTTTTTCGGCAGCTTCCGCTTCTTCAGCAGCAATTCGTTTCTCTTCATCATGCTGTGTCAGCATATCAGCAGGAATGGAACCGTCTTCCCTCATACGCTTTGGATAATCTACGGTAATCTGATATTCTGAGAGTGGTTTGCCCATCATCTTGAAGATTTCGGCAAGAGATGGAGCATATACACAAATGGTGCCTGCCCAATACTGCTGTCTGGTGCGGTCAATGCCGCCAGGAGCTATTGTCATTTCGACATATGGAAGGAATAAATCTTTGATTTCCTGTGTCTGCTTAGCCCAGTCTGGAAACTCTGTGCCGTCAAACTGTCTGAAGTTTACGAAAGGAGAAGAGCTAATATACAGGAAGTCTTCCCATTCTTCTTCAGCCACAAATGGCTGGGATTTTAAAACGAGAACTTTAATTTTTTCTTCATCTTTCCAGATAACTGCAGGACAGTTGACAACATTGTAGGTACGTGCCTGGGAGATTACAATTTTGTAATACTCCTCAGGTACGTTAAATTTCTTTAAAATGGTCTGAAAATCATCATCTTTGGAAATCGCAATTTTTTCTGTTGTATCAGGATACTGCTTATCCAGCTGTTTTCCCTTGAGCCACATTGCCAAAAGCACAAGCGCAAACAGCGCGATGAGTACGACCAATATGATAATACCAGTTAACATGAGTTATGATCCTTACAGAGTTACTGCGTATTCGTAATCAAGCATGAAGTTTGTAACGCCGTCCATAGCAAGTTCTTTTGCTTCTAATGGAAGTTCGCCATCACGAACTTTCGCATAGGTTAATGGCATGTATTGGTGAAGCATATTTAATGGAATCTTGTAAGTATTTAAGTTTGCAAACAGTTTGTTCATTGCTTCTAATACTTCTGGCTGGCCGATGTAGTAACGAGCACGGTCAGAGAAGCTGTATTTTCTTGCAAGGTGAAGCTGTTTTTC
>CAZYUZ010000171.1:0-4948 GCA_964650775.1 uncultured Lachnoclostridium sp.
CATGCCTTGGCGGTTATATGGGTATTTTAGCAGCAGGAGAGCGCTGTGTATCCACAACAAACCGTAACTTTGTAGGCCGTATGGGTCATGTAGACAGTGAAGTATATCTTGCAAGCCCTGCAGTTGCAGCAGCAAGTGCAATTACAGGTAAAATTTCCGCTCCTTCTGAGCTTGGATTATAGGAGGTCATTATGCAGGCAAAAGGTACAGTTTTTAAATATGGTGACAACGTAGATACAGACGTTATTATTCCTGCAAGATATCTGGCAATTGCTGATAAAAAAGAGCTTGCAGAGCATTGTATGGAAGATATCGACAAAGATTTTGTGAAAAATGTAAAACCGGGTGATATCATGGTAGCAAATAAGAACTTTGGATGTGGTTCTTCCCGTGAACATGCGCCAATGGTAATTAAAGAATCCGGTATTTCCTGTGTAATTGCAGAAACATTTGCAAGAATTTTCTACCGTAATGCAATCAATATCGGACTTCCAATTATTGAATGTGTGGAAGCTGCAAAAGAGATTGAAGCAGGTGATATTGTAGAAGTTGATTTTGACAGCGGAATCATCTATGATCGTACAAAAGGAACCCAGTATCAGGGACAGGCTTTCCCGGAATTTATGCAGAAAATTATCAAAGCAGAAGGTCTGATTAATTACATTAACGAAAGATAGTCAGACTTGACATTTTGAATAGAGTTTGTTATCCTTTATTGCAAGTGAACACGCTAAAGCGTTGAAGAGGAATAGTACAGGTGAAATCAAGCACAGAGAGCTGCCGGCTGGTGAAAGGCAGAGGAGAGGAAATCTGGAACTCGCCTTGGAGCAGCTGCCCGAAATCGTAAGAGAGTAGACGCAGACGGAAGTCCCACCGTTACAGGGGAAAGGATATAAATGTATCTGTTGAGTGTGCGAGAAATCGCAAATAAGAGTGGTACCGCGTAAGATGATAGTCTTTCGTCTCTTAAATGAAAATTAAGAGACGGAAGGCTTTTTATATTTCTAGAATAATTGCAGGAGATTAAAATGAAAAGTAAGTCACAGAATAAAATGCTAATAATCATCAGTGTACTGATGTTGGTTTTAGCCCTACTTCTGGGTGTGCTGGCAGTCAATGTATTTCAGCTGAAGAAATTTACAGACCAGAGTACCACGAAAAAAACAAGCTATGGAGATTCTGGTGTGGAAATTTATCTGCCGGATGTTTATTATGCAGCAAGCGGACTGACAATGGAAATTTACAATAGTCAGATTACCAATCAGGGCGCACACATTTCGGAATATAACGTAGTCTGGGAATGTGAAGTGGGTGAAATGCTGGAAAGAAAATTCAGTATTTCGGCAACTGATGAGATGCTGGGGGAATATCCGCTGACAGTGACTGTATATGATGTGGAAGGTAATATTCTGGCAAGAAAAGCTTCCACCTTAAGCATTGTAGAAGCAAAGCAGAAGCAGTTTTCAATCCTTGCAATCGGAGACAGCCTGTCTGCTGACGGAGACCTCTATACAAGATTACAGGAACATCTGGGAAATCAGCTGATTTGTAACGGAACCAGAGGATATGAAGGCTTCCTGACCGAAGCACGTCTTGGTTTTTCCGCAGCAGATTATTTGACAGAAACAGGTTATTATCTGGAAGAAGGTGAAGAGGTTCATAAATTCTGGAATCCTGAAAAAGAACGTTTCGACTGGAACTATTATAAAGAGACTACCGGATTTGCTCCGGATGTGATTTTAATTCATTTAGGAACCAATGACCTATTGTCTGGTGAGGAAAATGCAGAAAATATTTGTAAGATGGTAGAGCTTATTAGAAAAGATGATAAAAACATTCCGATTTATGTAGTGAATACCATTTATCAGAGTGATCAGAACGGAATCGGCTCCATGAAGATGAATAATAGCAGTCTGATGTTTCCCGGACAGTTAAAGCAGGAGCGGGATTTGGCAGTATTTGAGCTTATGGGTTCTCTTGCGGATGAATTGTCAAAAGAGAAAAATGTTTATCTGGTACCGGCAGGAATCAGTGTGGATAGTGAAAATGTATTCCTTATGGAGGAGAGAACGGTGAATCCATATTCTGAGATTACAGAAATGGTCGCAACAGATGCGGTACATCCGGCACCTGCGGGATATTATCAGATTGCAGATACAATCTACAGCACATGGTGCGGTACGATGGAAAACTGAAAATAATGACGACCAGGTCGTCTTTGGATAAACGAGAATAAAAAAGAGGATGGATGAAAAAATGACAATGAAAAACGCAGCAAAGTACAAAAAACAGTATTTTATGCCACCAGGATATTATATGGACTGGGCGAAAAAAGATTCGGTAGACAAAGCACCAATCTGGTGCAGCGTTGACCTGCGCGATGGAAATCAGGCACTGGTCGTTCCGATGACTTTGGAACAGAAATTAAAATTCTTTCAGTTGTTAGTAGATATTGGATTTAAGGAAATTGAGGTTGGTTTCCCAGCAGCATCTGAAACAGAATATACATTCCTTCGTACATTGATTGAACAGAACATGATTCCGGATGATGTCACAGTGCAGGTGCTGACTCAGGCGAGAGAACATATTATCAAGAAAACTTTTGAAGCAGTTCGTGGTGCGAAAAATGTAATCGTTCATGTTTACAATTCTACCTCCTATGCACAGCGTGAACAGGTTTTCAGAAAATCAAAAGAAGAAATCCTTGAAATCGCAGTAGCAGGTGCAAAATTATTAAAAGACCTGACAGAAGCAGAAGGCGCGAACTATCGTTTTGAATACAGCCCTGAAAGTTTTACAGGTACAGAACCGGAATATGCTTTAGAAGTATGTAATGCAGTGCTGGATGTATGGCAGCCAACTGCAGACAGAAAGGCAATCATTAACTTGCCGGTAACAGTTCAGCACTCTATGCCGCATGTCTATGCACAGCAGATTGAATACATGTCCAAAAACATGAAATACAGAGAAAATGTGATTATTTCCCTTCATCCACACAATGATCGAGGATGTGGCGTTGCCGATACAGAAATGGGTCTTTTAGCAGGTGCTGATCGTGTAGAAGGAACACTTTTCGGAAATGGGGAACGTACAGGAAACGTGGATATTATCACAGTAGCCATGAATATGTACTCTCAGGGAATTGATCCTGAACTGGATTTCACAAATATGAACAAGATTACAGAAGGCTACGAAGAATATACAGGCATGAAGGTATACGAAAGAAGCCCATATAGCGGACAGCTGGTATTTGCAGCATTTTCAGGTTCTCATCAGGATGCCATTGCCAAAGGTATGAAATGGATTGAAGAAAAAGATCCGGATCATTGGACTGTACCATACCTTCCAATCGACCCGACAGACGTTGGAAGAAACTATGATGCAGACGTTATTCGTATTAACAGCCAGTCCGGAAAAGGCGGTGTTGGTTACATTCTGGAGAAAAACTATGGCCTCAATCTTCCGCCAAAAATGCGCGAAGCAATGGGGTATGCAACAAAGGATGCTTCGGACGTACTCAACAAAGAACTTCAGCCGGAAGAGATTTTCGAGCTGTTCAAACAGAAATTCGAAAATGTTACAACTCCATACGAAGTACCAGAAGTTCACTACAGAAAGAACAATGGCATTTCTGCAGAAGTACATTCTATCTGCAATGGAGAACATCTGGTTACTTACGCTCAGGGAAATGGTTCTCTCAACGCAGTAAGCAATGCGCTTAAGAAAGCGTACGGCTTAGACTATAGCGTAGTCACATACTCAGAACATGCACTGGAAAGAAGTTCAAGCTCCCGTGCTATCGCTTATGTTGGTATTGAATCTAAACGTGATGGCAAGATGTACTGGGGTGCCGGTGTGGACGCCGATATTACACACGCATCGGTAGATGCTCTTGTTACAGCAATCAATAATTCAATAAATGCTTAATTGCATATTGGAAAATATTGTGATAGAATGAGCGAAACATTTGCGTGGAGCACTTCTCCATAAGAAAAGAGGATGAAAAAATGAGTATTTTGTACAAAAGCACACGAGGCGTAGATGGAACAGTGGTAACTGCTTCTCAGGCAATCTTACAGGGACTTGCCAATGACGGCGGCTTGTTCGTGCCAACAGAACTTCCAAAACTGGACGTTACATTAGATGAATTAAAAGACATGTCTTATCAGGAAACAGCATATGCGGTAATGAAACAGTTTTTAACAGACTTCACAGAAGAAGAGTTAAAGGCATGTATCGCAAACGCTTATGATGCAAAATTTGATACAACAGAGATTGCACCACTGGTAAAGACAGATAAAGCATATTATTTAGAATTATTCCACGGCGCAACTATTGCATTCAAGGATATGGCATTATCCATTCTGCCACATTTAATGACAACTGCTGCGAAGAAAAACAATGCAAAAAATGACATTGTTATCTTAACAGCAACGTCCGGAGATACTGGAAAAGCTGCTTTGGCAGGCTTTGCAGATGTACCGGGAACAAAGATTATCGTATTTTATCCAAAGAATGGTGTCAGCCCGATTCAGGAAAAACAGATGGTGACTCAGAAGGGCGATAACACATTTGTAGTAGGTATTCATGGAAACTTTGATGATGCACAGAGCGGTGTGAAAGCGATTTTTGCAGATAAAGCCCTTGCAGAAGAAATGGATAAAGCAGGATACCAGTTCTCCAGTGCAAACTCCATCAATATTGGTCGTCTTGTACCACAGGTCGTATACTATGTATATGCATATGCAAAATTATATGCCAACGGTGAAATTGAAAAAGGCGAAAAAATCAATGTGGTAGTTCCAACTGGTAACTTCGGAAACATTTTGGCAGCATACTATGCAAAACAGATGGGTATGCCAATTGACAAACTCATTTGCGCATCTAATGATAATAAAGTGTTATATGACTTTTTCAAAACAGGGTGCTATGATAAGAACAGAGATTT
>CAZYUZ010000172.1:0-4904 GCA_964650775.1 uncultured Lachnoclostridium sp.
TCATATCTCCCTGCCATGGACCTGTTCCAAAAGCTGCAATTGCTGTGAAAGCAAGCATTAATGGAACACTTCCCATGTATGCCGCAACAGCCACTAAAGCTCTTCCTACAACTGCTACAGCAAATCCTGCAAGATTCAGTTTATACATTCCACCCCATTTTTCTACCAATGTTGGCGTAATTACCAGCGCAATAATTAATGGAATATTGATTGCCCAGGAAAATGCCGGGAATAAGTTTTCATTCAGAAGAATGTAAATCATATAGTACAAACCAACGTTAATCATCGCCTGATAAATCTGCTGAAGCATATAAGTACCACAGATCATCATATAAAACTTGTTGGCAAAAAGAAGTTTTGCACTTTCAAGGAGTGTTACTTTATCGTCTTTGCTTTCTTCTTCATCTCCTTCACGCAGTTCTTCTTCTGAAAGTTCTTTTACAGAAAGTGTAGAAATTGTGTTTACGACAAGACCAATAATTGAGTAAATAATTGCTACTGTTCTCCAGCCTTTCATTCCGCCGCCTACAGCCTGTACAAATGCCAGTGTTACGGACTGAATCAGAAGGCTTGTAGAGAATGCAAAGATGAAACGAAGGGAACCCATCTCAACACGCTCTTTACTGTTCTTTGTGATCAAAGAAGTTAATGCAGAATATGCAATATTATTTGCTGTGTAGAACACTGCATTTAACATTGTATAAGCAATAAAGAACCATGCATACTGTGCAGTTTCTCCCCAGCTTTCAGGAATCGCAAAAATTGCTGCAAGAGTTACTGCGCATCCAATGTATCCATAAAGCATCCATGGACGTGCTTTTCCCATTTTTGACTTTGTTCTGTCAATCATGGTTCCAAAGAATACGTCTGTCACACCGTCTAACAACTTTGAGGCTGCGATCAATGTACCAACAACACCCGCATTTAAACCAACATAGTTTGTTAAGTAAATCATTACAAAGGCCGAAAGGAATGCATATACAACATTTCCTGCAATATCACCCGAACCGTAGCCTACTTTGTTATACCATTTCAAATATTTCTTCTCTTCCATTTTTTACTCTCCTTTCATATGTGTCACTTTTAATTTGATTTCCATATCTAAGATTCTCTGAACAGCATCTACCGCCATAGACATCAAACTTTTAATCACAACCGTATTCTCTTTGTTTTCAACAACTGTGTCATTTTCTCTTACTATCATTTCTTCTACGCTCTTACCAAACGCCTCCTTATTCAGTTATTTGTTACCGCCTCAAGTTTCTTTAGTTATATAATAAATTCAAATGAATAAAACATCCATAAATTACATTGGACAAAACATGCACAAAATGATACAATCCTACATAACCAATTCGTTCTGTCCATAATTATTTTACTTAGAGAAAGGTGATTACCTTATGTATGTAAATTCAGCATATTGGCATAATAAAGTCTTAGATTTTAAAGATAAGAGCAGGCCCCTTTTTGTCTGCAGCTGTGGTACCTACCACCTGTTTACAAAACCAAAACTTCCCACACATCGCCCTCGCGGACGTCTGGATTATCAAATTATCTATGTAGCTTCTGGAAAAGCACATTTTTATTTCAATGGTGTTGAACAAATTGTAACTGCAGGTAATATGGTTATTTATCGTCCAAAAGAAGAACAGCGATATTATTACTATGGAGTAGATCATACAGAGGTTTACTGGCTGCATTTTACTGGTGGAAATGTAAAAAACATTTTGCGTAAATATGGAATCAAAGATGATATGCATGTACTTCATACCGGTACATCATTAGAATTCAAAAATCTTTTCGAACAGATTATTCATGAACTGAAGCTTTGCAAAGAAGATTACGAAGAATTACTTGTACTTTATTTGCAGCACCTTCTTATTCTGATTCATCGTTCAATTAACAGCAAACCTCGTGAAAAAACCATGTTTCTTATGTCTTCCATGGACAATGCTGTACGATTTTTTCACGAAAATTACAATAAACCAATTTGCATTGAAGACTATGCTGCTGAACAACATATGAGTGTCAGTTGGTTCATCCGTAACTTCAAAGAGTATACTGAGGTAACTCCGACACAGTATCTGCTCTCCTTACGTATCTCCAATGCGCAGACACTGCTCGAAACAACAAATTATAATGTCACCGAAATTTCTGAAATTGTCGGCTATGACAACCCTCTCTATTTCAGCAGACTATTTAAAAAGCAAGTTGGAATGTCTCCTTCTGAATTCCGAAAGCATTTATTAGAACAAGCTACATAAGTTTTATTGATATCCGCATGGATGGCTGGTATGCCAGCGCCATGCGGATTGAATAATCCCTTCCAAACTGCTTTGCTGGGGTTTCCATCCTAGAATTTTTCTTGCTCTTTCGCTGGGTGCAACGACTGCTGCCGGATGAACGGCTTTTAAATATCCTGTTTCCAGGTTATCGATAACAACCACCTGAACACTATGGTCAATCAATTCATACACTGTATGAGAACCAATATAACCCGCTCCACCTAATACCAAAACTTTCATTTTCTATTCCTTTTTTATAAGATATCTTTCCTTGTATCGATTTCTGTATTCTCTTGGAGTCATTTTATATGCCTCCTGAAATACTCGATTAAAAGTTCTTTGACTCTGGAATCCTGCATCAAGACAAATGTCTGTAATAGGTGCCCCTGAATATTCCAGCATTGGACAAACATAATTAAGCCTTTGCTCATTCAGATATTGATTAAAATTCGTGTGGAAAACAGAAGAAAAAATTCTTGACAAAGTAAATTTATTAACACCGAGATTTTTTGCCAGTTTTTCCAACGAAAGATTCTCTTTAAAATGAGCCGCAATATAGGAAACCATTCGGTAAATGACATCTCCATCTTTTGCATCTCTTTCTTTAAGCTCGTACAATGGCATACATCTAGCCAAAATAATTTGTACATAAGCTTGCTCAATCACAGGATCCAGGTTTTCTTCTTCATTTAAATTCAAAATTGCATTTGTTACATCTAAATGCATTTCTTTTTGATGAATCACTGGATTGATCGGGCTATATCTTCGTAAATCAGCACCAAACTGTCCTGTTGCTGAAAGTGTTGGATATATATACAACGCACTATTGGTACAAGGAGAAAACAACTGATAATGGTGAATGGTATTCGGAAATACAATTGCAAAATCTCCTTTTTCCATATGGAAAAAATTTTCGTCAATTCCTAATTCAAGTGTTCCATTTGTAATGTAAATAAACTCCGGACTCTCATGCAAATGTGGTGGGAAATGCTGTGAAACCTTATGAATCATGTACAATTTATCTTTTTTTTCATCATAGATAGGAACCATTTTCACTCTCCCTTGATATTATTTTCTAATACCATTATATTTTTTGTACCTGATTCTTTCCATGAACTACTTTTGTCTAAATATGCACAAACTTGAAGTGCGTTTTATTATTGATAAACAAAAGAAGACTATCGCCGGCTAACTAACGATAGTCTTCTCACTTTGGAAATGTGGAAAAATTATTTAAGCTTATTATTAATCTTTATATGTAAAAATTACACAGATAATGCTTTTGCGATTTCGCATTCATATGGGTCAATTAGCTTTGTCATTGCCAATGCCTCATTAATATCAAAGTCCTGAAACTTCCCATTTTGATATCCAACCACACGGTTGGTTTTTCCCATACACAAAAGGTCGGCCGCTAACGCACCCATAATAGATGCATACATCCTGTCTTTACAAGTAGGGCTGCCACCGCGCTGCATATGTCCCAAAATAGTTGCCCTTGTCTCAATTCCTGTTGCCGCTTCAATACGTCTTGCCATAGAGGTCGAATGCCCAATTCCTTCTGCATTTACAATAATATGATGTTTCTTACCTTTTTTACGATTACGAATAATATTATTGATAATCTCCTGTTCATCATAATTATATGTTTCCGGTATTAGAATATCTTCTGCACCATTGGCAATTCCACACCAGAGGGCAATATATCCAGCATGACGCCCCATTACTTCGATAATACTACATCTCTCGTGAGAGGTAGATGTATCACGGACTTTGTCGATAGCTTCCATGGCTGTATTAACTGCCGTATCGAACCCAATGGTATATTCTGTACATGAAATGTCAAGGTCAATTGTTCCTGGAACACCAACCGTATTGATTCCTCCGTTTGCAAGACACTGTGCGCCTTTGAATGAACCATCACCACCGATAACTACCAGACCATCAATTCCGTGTTTCTTACAAATATCAATCCCTCTCTGCTGTCCTTCTTTTGTTCGAAATTCTGAACAACGGGCTGTATATAAAATAGTTCCACCGCGTTCAATGATATCCGATACACTGGATGGTCCCATATCTATAATATCTTCTTCCAGAAGCCCTTGGTATCCTCTGCGTATTCCCTTGACTTTTTTACCATTAAAACATGCACGCCTAACAACCGCGCGAATTGCAGCATTCATACCGGGAGCATCGCCCCCACTTGTCAACACCCCAATTGTATTAATTTCTTTTTTCATCATTATTCAGCGTGCCTCCTCTCAACAGTAAAAGTACTCTTTCAGATCTATTCACTAATAACATTCAGAAAGCGTGTAAATGCCTGCTGTCCTTCTTCTGTTCGCTTATAAACCCCCGCGCATTCAAGCACTTTTGCAAATACTTTGCCAATTTCCTCTCTGATAATTTCGTGAATATTCTCAGGAGTAATATCACGTTCACTACTCCAGCTTTCAGCCCATTCTGCATGCTTTGCAAGAATCTCATCTTCCCAAAGGTTCTGATGATTTAATATTGCTTCTTCTAACTGCTACATTTCCTTCTTCAAGCGTGCTGGAAGTACCGCAAGCCCCATACCTTCAATAAGACCACTATTTTCTTTTTTAATATGATGATACT
>CAZYUZ010000173.1:0-4898 GCA_964650775.1 uncultured Lachnoclostridium sp.
TCTACGGAAAAGATATATTAGAAATGTCCATTGCGACATTGTTAAAAGGAGAAAATCTCCTTCTTTCGGGCGGGAAAGCCACAGGAAAAAATATTTTGGCGGAGAATCTGGCATACATATTTGGCAGACCTTCCTACAACATTTCCTTCCATGTAAATGTGGACAGTGCAGCACTGATTGGAACAGATACATTTATTGATAATGAAGTGCGCCTTCGCAAAGGAATGGTAACACTCTGCGCGGAAAATGGCGGTTTTGGTGTGTTTGACGAAATTAACATGGCAAAAAATGATGCGGTTTCCGTGCTTCATGCGGCATTGGACTACCGTGGAATTATCGACATTCCGGGATATGACAGAATCGAGCTGCATCCGGCAACCAGATTTATCGGAACCATGAACTATGGCTATGCCGGCACAAAGGAATTAAATGAAGCATTGGTTTCCCGTTTTATGGTCATCAATATGCCGAAACAGGATGAGGAAACGGTAAGCCTGATATTAAAAACCTATTTCCCGGAAATCAAGGAAAATGCATTGAAGCAGTTTGTGGGACTTTTTATGGATCTGCAGTTAAAGGCAGAACACAGTGAGATTTCGACCAAATCTGTGGATATCCGAGGTATGATCGGAGCATTAAAGACCATTCAGACCGGTTTGAAACCAACGGCCGCTGTAAATATGGGTATTACCAATAAAAGCTTTGATATTTTTGAAAGAGAAATCGTGGAAGATATCGTAATGACACGAATTCCGGAGGACTGGACAAGAAGTGATGTGTTCTAGATAGAATATTTGTTGAAATGATTATATTTCAACAATATAAAATCTAATAAAGGGTAACGTATGGAAGAAACAAGAGACTTGTTTGAAATAGAAAATCGAATGAAGAATCTGCTTTGGACAGTCAGTGGTGATTACACCCTGGAAGCAAAGCTGAACGTAGAAGCATTTATACATTCCAAGTACAGCGCACTTTATGATGCCATCAAACAGGGTGCCATGGCAAAATATTTTTCCATGGATGAATACAGTATGTATTTGATTAAGAAGCTGTACTATGGCGCGGATGAAACCGGACTTATGAGAGTATCAAGTCTATGTATTGATATGGCTTGTGCAGAAAAGATCAGTGTTGAGCGTCAGGGGGTAAAAAATATCCGAAAGCGTGCTTATGAGGAAATTCTGGACAAGGATTTCGCAAATATGCAGGCAGATGGAAAGCTTGGGAAACTTCGATTTTCCATGCTTCGTCAGGAACTGGATGCGAATTATCGTGTGGAAAGTCGTGTGCAGGAGTCTTTGGATAAATTACATAGTCTAAAGAATACCAATGACACCATGGACATTATCCGGGTGGTGGATGCATTGTATAATACTTGTGTAGACCCGACTTTTGAGAAAAAGCATGGGGATTTGGAAAAGGTACTGGCTGTGACCTTTGAGGAACTGCAGGAATTTAACTGGCAGGACTTTCTGAGCGAAGACATCCTTGAAAATATGTTGGAGCAAATGCAAAATCAGGTTGCAGAAAACATGACAGAGCTTTCAGAAGATAATAAGGAAAAGAAACGTGCAAGTGTAGGGCGTATTATTTTAAATGAGAAGGCTCTGGAAAAGATGCATTCCTATATAGAATGGAACTATGGGAAAAGCTATCTGACAGAACTGGAGCAAAAGCAGATAAATCATCAGCTTTGCTATGGAGCGCACAAAGGCTGTACGATTTATATGACAGAAGGCATCCTGAAAAATCCGGTAGCAGTCAATAATACCTATGTGTTGGTTCAGCGTTCAAAAGAAATGAATCTGACTACCTATCGTCAGCACGCAAATGTAACAAAAAGAAATATTGAGATTTTAGAGGCAACACTGACACGAGCGCTCCGAGCCAGAAGCGAAAAAGAATATGCATCAGCGCAATATGGACTCCTTAGACCAGAGCGTCTCTGGAAAATCGGAAGAACAAAAGAATATCAGCTATTTGATAAGGAAACAAAAAAACAAAATGAAGATTTTGTAGTGGAACTTCTGATTGACGCATCGGGTTCTCAGCAGAAACGTCAGAATTATGTGGCACTTCAAAGCTTTGTGGTGTCGAATGCTTTATCAAAAGTCGGGATTCCCCATCGTGCAATGAGCTTTTGTACTTTCTGGGATTATACGATTTTGCACCGCTTCCGTGATTACGAAGATAAAGAAGCAGCAGACTGGAATCTATTTGAATTCCGAGGCTCTTCAAATAACCGCGATGGTCTGGCGATTCGTATGGCAACGGAAAGCCTGATGAAGCGAGAAGAACCCAATAAGGTTCTGATTGTACTTAGCGACGGACGACCAAATGACCAGAATGTGAATCGCCCAAATGCGCCGGATGCTCCACTGTACACTGGTGATTATGCAGTGAAGGATACTGCCATCGAAGTGCGCCGTGCAAGAAGCCTTGGCATTGCGGTGCTTGGTGTATTTATGGGAGAAGAACAGGATCTGGCGGCGGAACGTAAAATATTTGGCAAAGACTTTGCATATATCAAAAATATTGCAAACTTTTCCAATGTAGTAGGAACTTATCTTAGAAAACAGCTGGAGGAATAAAAAATGATGAAAGAATACGAAGTGGTACATGAAATTTTTAATCTTTGCTCTGGAAATCAGATGAGAGATGTATTTATTGAAGAAATCGAGATTCCGGAAGGTGCTTTTGAGGAGTATATCCGCAGCCGCCATAAGGAAAAAGACATTACGCTGGAGAGGGAAGATTTACCAGATGGCAATGTGAGATATAATGTATATACTGCGGAAATTAAGCAGAGATATAGTTTTACGCAATTCTAGTGGAAACTTCGCGAACGTTAGTAGTTCGGGAAGTGGCGAAAATGCTTCAAGCAGCAATTTCTTAAAAAAATATAAACACCCTTGACAATAAAAGTCGAGGGTGTTATCTTTAGTACAGATGTTAGCACTCCAACAAAATGAGTGCTAACAGAAAAATAAAGAGAGGGAGGCGAAGCGATGCATTTGGATGAAAGAAAAATGAAAATCTTAAAAGCAATCATCCAGAACTATTTGGAAACTGGCGAACCGGTTGGTTCCAGAACAATTTCTAAGTACACTGATTTAAAGCTTAGTTCCGCCACCATTCGTAATGAAATGGCTGATCTGGAAGAGATGGGCTACATTTTACAGCCACACACTTCCGCCGGAAGAATTCCTTCCGATAAAGGCTACCGCCTTTATGTAGATCAGATGATGCAGGAGAAAGATGAAGAAATCCGTGAAGTCAAAGAAATGATGATTGAACGGACGGATAAAATGGAGCAGGTATTAAAGCAAGTAGTAAAAGTTCTTGCAAGCAATACCAACTACGCGACCATGATCTCTGCACCTAAGATTCATCGAAAAAAAGTAAAATTCCTGCAGTTGTCCAAAGTTGATGAAAACCAGCTGCTTGCGGTCATCGTCATCGAAGGCAACGTGGTTCGAAATAAACTGCTGAATTTGAATGAGCCGTTAGATGATGAGACAATTTTAAAGTTAAATCTGTTGCTCAACACCATGTTAAATGGTCTTAGCATTGAAGAAATTAATCTTCAGATGATTACAAACATCAAAATGCAGGCGGGTGTTCATGGTGCTCTGGTAGGAGAAATCATCGACGCAGTGGCAGAAGCCATTCATTCAAAACCGGAAACTGAAATTTATACCAGTGGTACAACAAACATTTTCAAGTATCCGGAGCTGGCAGATAAAGGGAAAGCGAGTGAGTTGATCAGCACCCTGGAAGAAAAACAGGAGCTGACAGGACTTGTGAATGAAACACTGGAACACAGTGAAAATAGAGGAATTCAGGTTTACATCGGGCAGGAAACACCGATTCAGACAATGAAGGATTGCAGCGTTGTTACTGCAACCTATGAATTGGGTGAGGGTCTTCAGAGCACGATAGGTATTATCGGACCGAAGCGTATGGATTATGAACATGTGCTTCGAACGCTGAACCAACTGATGGACCAGCTGGATGAAATCTATAAAAAGAATGAATAGAAAGGTGAAATCCCGTGGAAAACAATCAGGAACTTGAAAAAGAATTAGACGAAGCTGTTGAAACAGAAGAAGTTGTGGAAGAAGCAACAGAGGAAACAGCAGACGAAGCAGTGGAAGAAATTTCAGAAGCGGAAACAGCAGAGAATGTGGAAGCGGAAGAAGAAACTACTGAAAAGAAAGGTTTCTTCGGAAAGAAGAAAGATAAGAGAGACAAAAAAGATTTAAAAATCGAAGAACTGGAAGATAAAGTGAAGCGTCAGTTGGCTGAATTCGAAAACTTCCGTAACCGTACAGAAAAAGAAAAATCGAGAATGTATGAATTCGGTGCCAGAGATGTCATTGAAAAAATGCTCCCAGTGGTGGATAACTTTGAAAGAGGTCTGGCATCCATTCCGGAAGCGGAAAAAGGCGGTCCGGTTGCAAGCGGCATGGAGATGATCTATAAACAGATGATGACAACTTTGGAAGGACTTGGTGTTACACCAATCGATGCACTAAATAAACCATTCGATCCAAACTTCCATAATGCAGTGATGCATGTAGAGGACGAAGAAATCGAAGAAAGCACAGTTGTAGAGGAATTCCAGAAGGGATACATCTACAAAGACCATGTGATCAGATACAGCATGGTAAAGGTAGCTAACTAGGCGTAGAAAAGCTGCAAGCTTTTCAAGCACAGAAAAAATTTGCTTGAAATTTTTTCTTACATTAAGAATTTATAGAATAAATAGGAGGTCTCAGTTATGGGAAAAATTATTGGTATTGACTTAGGAACTACAAACTCTTGCGTAGCAGTTATGGAAGGTGGAAAACCAACCGTTATCGCAAATACAGAAGGCGCCAGAACTACACCAT
>CAZYUZ010000174.1:0-4871 GCA_964650775.1 uncultured Lachnoclostridium sp.
TTACGGAAATCTATGATTATTTCCGACTGCTCTATGCGAGAATCGGTATTCCGCATTGTCCGAAATGTGGTCGTGAAATCAAAAAACAGTCGGTAGACCAGATGGTGGATCAGATTATGGAACTGCCGGAACGTACGAAAATTCAGTTGCTGGCTCCGGTTGTGCGTGGTCGAAAAGGAGAACATGTCAAGCTTTTGGAGCAGGCAAAAAAGAGCGGCTATGTGCGTGTGCGTATTGACGGAAACCTCTATGAGCTGACAGAAAATATAAAATTAGAAAAAAATATCAAGCATAATATTGAGATTGTTGTAGACCGACTTGCGGTAAAACCGGGGATCGAAAAACGACTTGCAGATTCTATTGAGACAGTTCTTGATTTATCAGACGGACTGTTATTTGTAGATGTTTTCGGAAGCGAAATGCTTTCTTTAAGCTCCAGCTATGCCTGCCCGGATTGTGGTATCAGTGTGGAAGAAATCGAACCGCGAAGTTTTTCTTTCAACAATCCATACGGAGCCTGCCCGGACTGTTTGGGACTTGGTTATAAAATGGAGTTTGACATTGACCTGATCATTCCTGACAAGTCATTGAGCATTAATCAGGGTGCAATTGTGGTTCCGGGATGGCAGTCCTGCAACGATGGAAAGAGTTTTGCAAATGCAATTTTAAGAGCATTGGGAGAATTTTATGGATTTGATCTGGATACACCGTTTGAACAGTATCACGAAGATGTGCGGGACATCCTGGTCTATGGAACCGGTGGACAAAAAGTTGCAGTAAAATACACAGGACAGCGTGGAACCGGTGTTTACGACATTGCCTTTGAAGGTTTGATTGAAAACTGTAACCGCAGATATAAAGAAACATTTTCCGAAAGCTCCAAAGCGGAATATGAAACCTTCATGCGCATTACTCCATGTAAAGTCTGTGGAGGACAGCGTTTAAAACAGAGTTCGCTGGCGGTAACTGTCTGCGGAAAGAATATTCATGAGATTACCTCCATGAATATCAGAAAATTATATGAATTTCTGGAAAGTCTGGAACTGACAAAACAACAGCATCTGATTGGAGACCAGATTTTAAAAGAAATCAGAGCTAGAATTAAATTCCTCTTAGATGTAGGTTTGGAATATTTATCTTTATCCCGTGCGACGGGTACTTTATCTGGTGGAGAAGCCCAGCGAATCCGACTGGCAACCCAGATTGGTTCCGGACTTGTAGGTGTGGCTTATATTCTGGATGAACCAAGCATCGGTCTGCATCAGAGAGATAACGATAAGCTGCTTGCATCTTTAAAGCATTTAAGAGATTTGGGAAATACATTGATCGTTGTAGAACATGATGAAGATACCATGTTTGCAGCAGACCACATTGTGGACATTGGACCGGGAGCTGGCGAGCATGGTGGAGAAGTCATTGCACAGGGGACTGTCCATGACATTATGGCGTGTGAAAAATCAATTACAGGTGCATATTTAAGCCGCCGCAAGCGTATACCTGTACCAGAAAAGAGAAAAGCTCCGACTGGCTGGCTGACAGTCAAAGGTGCTGCGGAAAATAATCTGAAAAATATCAATGTAGATATTCCATTGGGAGTATTTACCTGTGTTACCGGTGTGTCCGGCTCCGGTAAAAGTTCGCTGGTAAATGAAATCCTTTACAAGCGTCTTGCAAAAGAGTTAAATCGTGCAAGAACCATTGCTGGAAAACATAAATCCATTGAAGGTGTCGAACAGCTGGATAAGATCATAGCGATCGACCAGTCACCGATCGGACGTTCGCCACGTTCCAACCCGGCAACTTACACAGGCGTGTTTGATCAGATTCGTGATTTGTTTGCCGCAACCTCTGATGCAAAAGCGAAAGGTTACAAAAAAGGCCGATTCAGCTTTAATGTGAAGGGAGGACGTTGCGAAGCATGTGCCGGAGATGGTATTATAAAGATTGAGATGCATTTCCTGCCGGATGTTTATGTGCCTTGTGAAGTATGTCAGGGAAAACGTTATAATCGTGAGACTCTCGACGTAAGATATAAAGGGAAAAATATTTTCGATGTACTGGACATGACTGTAGAAGAAGCGGTAGAATTCTTTAAAAATGTACCGAGCATTTCCAGAAAAATTCAGACACTGGCAGATGTTGGATTGTCCTATATTAAACTTGGACAGCCATCGACTACATTGTCAGGCGGTGAAGCGCAGCGTATTAAGCTTGCGACAGAGCTTAGCAAACGCAGTACAGGGAAGACGATCTATATTTTAGATGAACCGACCACAGGACTTCATTTTGCAGATGTTCACAAGCTGGTGGATATTTTGCAGAGACTGGCAGAAGGCGGAAATACGGTCGTTGTGATCGAACATAATCTTGATGTGATCAAGACGGCAGATTATATTATTGATATGGGACCGGAAGGCGGAGATGGCGGCGGTACCGTGGTAGCGACCGGAACTCCGGAAGAAGTGGCGGAAAACCCTGCTTCCTATACCGGTGTTTATGTGAAAAAATCATTAGAATCCTAGATAGGAGAGCTTATGTTAGAAAAACTTCAGAAATTGATTGGTGAGGATAAGGTGCTGACAAATGAACCGATGTCCCCACATACAACTTTTCGAATTGGCGGACCGGCAGATTATTTTGTCATGCCGGAAGGGGCAGAAGAATTAGCGAATGTGCTGAAACTTTGCAAAGAGGAAAATGTTCCATATTTTATTTTGGGAAATGGCAGCAACCTTCTTGTGGGAGACAACGGATTTCGTGGTGTTGTAATTCAGCTTTACAAAAACTTTGATGGTCTTCAGATTGAAGGCACAAAGGTCACTGCAAAAGCAGGCACCATGCTCATTCGAGTTGCAAAGGAAGCCGGAAAGGCAGGACTGACAGGACTTGAATTTGCGTCAGGAATTCCTGGAACCATCGGCGGCGCCATGGTAATGAATGCCGGAGCCTACGGCGGAGAAATGAAAGACGTAGTGACCGCGGTCACTGTTCTGACAAAAGATGGAGACATCAAAACATTATCCGGTGAGGAAATGAACTTCCGTTACCGTGGAAGTGTGGTAGAAGATGAAGGTTACATTGTGCTGGAAGCAGTCATGGAACTAAAGAAGGGTAATCTGGAAGAAATTCAGGCGCGCATTGATGAATTGTCTGTTCAGAGAAAAACAAAACAGCCAATCGAATATCCAAGTGCAGGTAGTACCTTCAAACGTCCGGAAGGATATTTTGCCGGAAAGCTGATTCAGGATGCTGGCTTGCGTGGATATCAGGTAGGCGGTGCGCAAGTTTCTGAAAAGCATTGTGGTTTCGTAATCAATGCCGGGGGTGCAACTGCAGCGGATGTCATGCAGCTGATGCAGGATGTATCTGATAAAGTAAATGAACAGTTTGGCGTAACACTGGAACCAGAGGTAAAAAGGATCGGAGAATTTTAATTTAGAGGTATCAACGTGAGATTTGTATTTGTAACCGGAATGTCCGGCGGGGGAAAGAGTACTGCACGAAAGATGATGGAAGATCAGGGGTATTTCTGTGTAGATAACCTTCCATTTGCCATGATTCCGATTTTCATGGAAATGGCTCATGCCGGAGCAGGAAAAATGGATAAAGTTGCCCTCTGCGTAGATGCGCGAAGCGGCAGTGATTTGAGTGAATTGGAACATATTTTGGAAGAAGTCAATGAAAAAGGCTATCCGTATGAGATTCTTTTCATGGAATGCGATGACTCTGTACTGATCAAACGCTATAAAGAAACAAGAAGAGCCCATCCGATGTCACCGAAAGGGAGAATTGAGACAGGGATTTCAAGGGAAAGAAAAGCCCTGAAATTTTTGAAGGATCATGCGGACTATATCATTGATACGACCAATCTGCTGACCAGAGAGTTAAAAGCAGAGCTTGATAAAATCTTTGTAGATAATAAAGAATTTAAGAATCTTGTGATTACCGTATTATCTTTTGGCTTCAAATACGGAATTCCAAGTGATGCAGATTTGGTATTCGACGTGCGTTTTTTACCAAATCCGTTCTACTACGAAGAAATGCGTCCATTAACAGGTAATGATGCGCTGGTGCATAATTTCGTGATGAACTTTGACGTTGCCAAAGAATTCTTGAAAAAGCTGACAGATATGACAGAATTTCTGATTCCGAACTATGTGGCAGAAGGGAAAAATCAGCTTGTCATTGCAGTCGGCTGTACCGGAGGCAAGCATCGTTCGGTGACTTTGGCGTCAGAATTATATGAAGCCCTGAAGGATAATCAGGACTATGCGATTAAGATAGAGCATCGTGACATTCAGAAAGATGCAAAGCGTGCCGGGAATCTGACGTAGATTGAAAGGGGAAAATATGTCATTTTCTTCAAAAGTTAAAGAAGAATTAGCCACAATTTCAAGAAAAGACTTTACTTTAAAGAAAAAAACAAGTAAGATGTCATCTAAAGGACTGATTAGGGAGGCATTTTTGCAATCCGGCTCAATCAGTGACCCTGAGAAGTTCTATCATCTTGAGATTGTGTTTACAGAATATGAAGAAGCGCTGCGAATCAAACAGGTGATGGAAAGCTTCCAGCTCGATGGCAAGATTGTCGAGCGTAAAGGGCATTATGTTGTTTACTTAAAAGAAGGTGCACAGATTGCTGACATGCTTCGCGTTATGGAGGCACCGTTGGCACTCATGGAATTTGAAAATATTCGGATCGTGAAGGAAATGAGAAATTCCATTAACCGTCAGGTAAACTGTGAAGCGGCGAATTTAGGGAAAACAATATCTGCTGCGGTAAAACAGGTAGAAGATATCAAATTTATCTGCAGCAAGGTCGGGCTTGATAACATACCTGAAAGCCTGGCAGAGACTGCTAAGAAACGTTT
>CAZYUZ010000175.1:0-4852 GCA_964650775.1 uncultured Lachnoclostridium sp.
AGCTGCGCCTTGATCTTATGCGGTGCCGGAATATCTTTTAAATTGATGGCTGGTTTTTTGTCACCTTTTTTCTTTTTTACTTTTTTACGAGGTGACATCAGTCCTTGCAGATCCGCAAGGTTGATCATGCTGATATTCGGACCCTTCGGCATTTCCAGATCATCACTTTTTTCTGTATATTTATCAAGATTTAAAGGACTGCCGCTGACTGCATCCATTGTTTTTTGCATACAATCCGGACAAATGAACATCCCTTCCATCATGGTGATCATTCTTCCGGTCTTACTTTCAGGACGTCTGCACACGAAACAATATTTTTCGTATTCGTCATCCTTTGTTTCTACAACATCTCCAATTTCTCTAAAATCGTCGTTTTTGATTTCCATGTAATAACTGCCTTTCTGTAAATCTGACCTTTATCTTAACACAAAAGAGGTATAGATGCCTATACCTCTTTGAATTCTTCATAAAACTTTTATTATTTGATTACTGAATCCCAGCTTCTCTTTTGCTGCTAAGTTCTACAGAAATCACCTGTTCCGCATAGCCTGATTCTCTTGTCTTTACAACAATCTCAATCACTTCTCCGGCTTCATAATAGGATAATGCTTCCACAAGCTCATCTGCGCTTGCAACGGAGCTTCCATCTACCTTAATAATGACGTCGCCCGCCTGAATACCAGCCTTTTCTGCCGCGCTGCCTTCAATGACAGATTTTACATAAACACCCATCGGAAGGTCATATGCCTGTGCAGCTTCTGAAGTAACGCTAATGCAGTTTACACCAAGGTATCCAGCCTTTTGTGCATCCACCTTGTCACGGGTTTCTTTGTTCATCAAGTCACCAATAATGGATTCTACTGCCGTGATTGGGATGGCATATCCCATACCTTCTACTTCCTGCGCTGCAAGTTTTGCGGAGTTGATACCAACAACTTCTCCCTGCATATTTAAAAGTGCGCCGCCGCTGTTTCCAGGATTGATTGCCGCATCTGTCTGAATCAGCTGATTGGAAATCACTTCTCCATTGCTTCCTGTCAAGGTTACTTCTCTGTTTAATGCACTGATAATTCCTGTTGTAACTGACTGGCCATATCCTAATGCATTACCGATCGCAACTACCTGTTCCCCGACTTTTAATGAAGAGGAATCTCCAATGCTTGCAATCACGATCTGAGCTTTCGCTTCTTCCGGAATATCCTTGAGATTTACGGAAATTACTGCAAGGTCTTTCTGAGAATCATACCCTTTGATCTTTGCGCCAACTACATTTTTCGCTTCTCCTTCGGAAGCTTTTGCTGCTTCATCAAAGCTGAAATATACACTCAATTCTGTAGAATCAGATACTACATGATAATTTGTTACAATCAAAAGCTCCGTATCGTTTTCTCCAATAATGATTCCGGAACCGCTTCCGCTGGTTTCCTGCTGATAAGTACCGAACCAGCTTCTGATTTCCTGAACACCTTTGTTGGTAATAGATACAACCGAAGGCATGCATTTTTCTGCAATGCTGGAAACATCAATGCTGTTGTTCACAGTTGTGGCAATTCCAGGACTTGGCTCTGCCTTCTGAATTTCTGTAATCGTTTCTGTTGATTTTCCAATGCCCATCACATCATGGCCTACATATAAAACACCAAGAAATGCTCCGCCTCCAACAGCACCGGCAATCAACGCAATCAAAATAGTTTTTAAAACAGTTTTTCCAAATCCGCTTTTTCCCTTTTTTCTTTTTTTGGGTTCAAACGGCGGAGGAGTTACTATTTCGCTCTTCTCTTCCGAAAAACTGCTTTCATATACGTTTTCTTCCTGATCATTATAAAATGGTCCTGTAAATCTATATTCACTCATGATAATTTCTCCTTTCGTCAACATTCATCCACTTTTTTGCAGCTTTAGTCTATCAATGTTTTGTGACGAATCTGTGTTTTTCTTATTAAAAAACTTTGAAATTCTTTAAGAAATGCTGCGCATGGCATCCAGAACCGTTGCTACGCCCACCAACTGTATTCCCTCTACCGGTTCCATGGAATCTGCAGACACCTTTGGTAAGATGACTCTGTGAAAACCAAGCTTTTTCGCTTCCATCACACGCTGACGTGCCTGACTTACCGCACGCACCTCGCCGCTTAACCCTACTTCTCCGAAAACAATGGTCTTTTCATCAATTGGCTTATCCTGATAGCTGGAAATGATCGCCAGCACCATTGCAAGGTCAATTGCAGGCTCATTCATACGGATACCCCCGGCAATATTAATATAAGCGTCGCAGGAAGATAATGGCATATTCAGGCGTTTCTCAAGCACTGCCAAAAGCAGATTGACACGATTAAAATCAGTTCCTGCCGCTGTTCTTCGCGGAATTCCGAAGCTGGTTCTGCATACCAGTGACTGAATTTCAACTAAAATCGGGCGGGTTCCTTCCATCGAGCATGCAACCACGGAACCGGATGCATGTTCCGGACGACCGCTTAACATATACTCTGACGGATTTGCCACCTCACAGAGTCCGTCTTCACGCATTTCAAAGACACCGATTTCGTTGGTCGAACCAAAACGGTTCTTGACTCCGCGCAGGATTCGGTAAGATGCATGGCGGTCTCCCTCAAAATAAAGCACCGTATCTACCATATGCTCCAACACTCTTGGTCCCGCAACCGTTCCCTCTTTTGTGACATGACCAACGATAAAGATCATCACTCCCTGTTTTTTTGCCAGCTGCATCAACACCGAGGTTGATTCTCGTACCTGAGACACACTGCCCGGCGCAGAAGAAATCTCTTCATTGCACATGGTCTGAATGGAGTCAATGATCACAACCTTTGGTGTTTCTTTGGTAATTGTGGTTTCAATCTCTGCAAGGCTGGTTTCACATAGGAATTTTACATCATTGGTAAATGTACCGATTCGCGCCGCACGCATTTTTATCTGCTTAAGCGACTCTTCCCCCGATACATAAAGTGTGGAAACACCCTTTGCAGCAAGATTTTTGCACACCTGAAGTAAAATGGTGGATTTCCCAATCCCCGGATCACCGCCTACAAGCACCAGAGACCCTGATACAATGCCGCCGCCTAAAACTCTGTCAAGCTCTGCCATTCCGGAGCTGATGCGCTCCGTCTCAGAAGTCTCAATCTCATTTAAGGTGACAGGCTTTGCACTGCCGGCTCCCGTACGTACGGAAGCTTTTCCGGAGGATTTCACCACTGGTTCTTCTACAAAGCTGTTCCATGCTCGGCATCCCGGACACTGTCCCATCCATTTTGCTGACTCATATCCACATTCCTGACAAAAAAATACATTGGTTTTTGTCTTTGCCATAGTTTCTCCTTAGTGTTTCACGACATGGAATACACATTTTTTACCATTGACACCGACAGAAACGGTATCTCCGGCTTTTACATTGCCGCTTAAGATTTCGTCAGTCAATGCGTCTTCCACTTTTGTCTGCATCGCACGTTTTAACGGTCTTGCACCATATTTTTCGTCTCTGCCTTCTTCCATGATGAGGTTTTTCACTGTACTTCTAAAGACAAGTTCAATTCCCATCTGTTCTTTACATCGTTTGCTCAGTTCTTTCTGAAGCAATCCGATAATTTTCTTTAAATGATCATCTTTCAATGTATGGAACACGATCATTTCATCAATTCGGTTCAAAAATTCCGGTTTAAAAATACGTTTCACTTCTTCCATAACACCGGCTTTCATGCGCTCATAGTCTGCTTTCGCATCCTCTTTTGCACCAAATCCAAGCTTTTTCGGAGAAATGATTGCATTTGCCCCTGCATTGGAAGTCATGATAATGACTGTATTTTTAAAATCTACCACACGTCCCTGAGAATCTGTGATTCGTCCATCGTCCAGTACTTGCAGAAGAATGTTGAACACATCCGGGTGTGCCTTTTCAATTTCATCAAACAAAATAACAGAATAAGGATTGCGGCGCACTTTTTCGCTCAATTGTCCGCCGTCATCATGACCCACATATCCTGGCGGAGAACCAATCATCTTGGAAACGCTGTGTTTCTCCATATATTCAGACATATCTACACGAATCATGGAATTCTCACTTCCAAAGAGCACTTCTGCCAGCGCTTTGGAAAGCTCTGTCTTCCCAACCCCTGTTGGACCTAAGAAAAGGAAGGAACCAATTGGGCGTTTCGGATCTTTTAATCCGATGCGGCCACGTTTGACAGCCTTTGAAACTGCTGTCACTGCTTCATCCTGTCCTACCACTCTTCTGTGAAGAATAGCTTCCAAATTCTTTAATCTTTCAGACTCTTTCGCTGCCAGTTTTTCCACAGGAATCTTTGTCCAGCCGGAAATCACTGCTTCTACATCGCTGATCGTAACCTGAAGATTTTTTCTGCTCTTTCCGGAAGCTTTTTTCTCTTTTTCAAGTTTCTCTTCCAGAAATGTAATCTCTGCCTTTAATTCTTTGGCAGCTTCATAGTCTTCTGCGAAAATTTTTTCTTCTCTTAATTCATAAATTTGGGCCAGACGCTCTTCGTCCGCATGGTGATCTGTTTCTTTTTTCACACTGCCAAGACGCACCTTCGCTGCCGCTTCATCGATAACATCAATCGCCTTGTCAGGAAGGAATCTGTCATTAATGTATCTCTCCGAAAGTTTTGCTGCCGCTTCTAACGCTTCATCTGTAATTGTTACCTGATGATGTTCTTCAAATGCCGGACGCAGACCTTTTAAAATCTGCACGGTCATTTCTTCTGTAGGTTCTTCCACAGAAACCGGCTGGAATCTTCTCTCTAAAGCAGCATCTTTTTCAATATATTTCCGATATTCTCCGATGGTTGTGGCACAAATCAGCCGGATTTCGCATCTGGAGACG
>CAZYUZ010000176.1:0-1928 GCA_964650775.1 uncultured Lachnoclostridium sp.
TAGGTTTTTTTCATATTTTTATATAATTTTTCTTTTTGTTTTTTACGGAAACCAACAAAAAACAAAATTTTAGTATTAATGTGACATTATCACAGAAAGTCCTGGATAAATCAGATAGAATACAACCATAGAAAAAAAACAAAACAATATCGGAGGAAATAAATATGAAATATGTATGTGATGTTTGTGGTTGGGAATATGATGAAGAATTAGGATATCCAGAAGGCGGAATCGCTGCTGGTACAAAATTTGAAGATCTTCCAGAAGATTTCGAATGCCCACTCTGCTCAGTAGGCAAAGATGAATTTAGTGAAGTTTAATATTTAACCATATAATCAGGGGGGAGTGATGTTCGATGCATCACTCCCCGTTGGTTTTGTAACGATTTCCTAACTGCCAAAATGCAACTGCACTGGCTGCTGCTACGTTCAGTGAATCTACGCCGTGGGACATTGGAATCTTCACTGTGTAGTCACAATCTGCGATTGTGGCTGTGGCAAGTCCATCACCTTCTGTTCCAAGAATGATCGCAAGCTTGTCTTCTGCCATCAGCTTCTCATCATCAATCCCTACTGAATCATCAGATAATGCCATTGCGGCTGTTTTAAATCCAAGACCTTTTAACACATCAATTCCCGGATGAGGCCATGCCGCATCATCACCGGAAAGGTATGTCCATGGAATCTGAAAAACTGTTCCCATGCTCACTCTGGCTGCACGACGATACAACGGATTGCTGCATGCAGGTGTTAGGAGCACTGCATCAATACCCAGCGCTGCCGCGGAACGAAAAATTGCGCCTACATTTGTCGGGTTCATCACATTTTCAAGAATCGCAATTCTGCGTGCTCCATTGCAGACGTCTCCTACACTTGGAAGTGGTCTGCGTCGCATGGCGCAAAGAACACCACGAGTTAAAGCAAATCCGGTTAACTGTTTTAAGACGTCGAATTCCGCAGTGTAGATTGGAATATCACCTGCTCTTTCAATGACAGTTTTCGCTTCCCCTTCTATATGTTTTTTCTCCACCAGCATAGATATCGACTCATAACCTGCATTCATAGCACGCTCCACCACTTTCGGGCTTTCCGCAATAAATAAACCTTTATCCGGTTCCGCACGATTCAAAAGTTGGTTTTCATTTAGTCTTGCGTATACATCCAGTTCCGGCGCATGAAAATCTGTAATCTCTATAATCTGAGGCATAAAAATCTCCTTGAAAATCATTTTATTACTGCTTACATTATAAATAAAGGAATTCAGGACTGTCAAAAACTTTTTACATCCCCAAATTACGCATTGTAAAACACGTTTGATAGAAACTTTTGTCACCACAGCATAGAATAGGACACACAGGAGGAACAGCTTATGGAGATTGGAAAACAGATTAAGAAATACAGACTTGAATTAGAGCTTTCTCAAGATGAATTGGCAGAAACAATATTTGTAACACGCCAAACCATTTCAAACTGGGAAAACGATAAAAATTATCCAGATGTTAAAAGTTTGTTATTGCTCAGCAATCTTTTCGGTGTTTCTCTTGATATTCTTGTAAAAGGAGATTTGAAAGAAATGAAAGAAAAAATTAATGAAGCTGACATTAGAAAATTCAAAAGCACCGGAACAATCTATGGTATCTTACTGATTGCTTCTATCGTTCTGGCAGTCCCTTTAACTTACCTCTTTGGAAAAATCGGGTGGATTATCTGGATGGGCATTTATACAGTAACTATGGTTTATTCTATTCGTGTTAGTAAACTGCAGAAAAGCCATGATATTAAAACTTATCGTGAAGTTGTTGCATTTACAGAAGGGCGAACATTAGATGAACTGGAAAAGAGCTGCGAGAAAGGCAAACGACCTTATCAGGAAATTATATTTATTGTTGGCACAGGCGTAATTGCAATTATAGTGGCAAAAATAGCTTA
>CAZYUZ010000176.1:2028-4841 GCA_964650775.1 uncultured Lachnoclostridium sp.
CTTAGCAATTTCAATATTTTTATTGCATAATTAGACGATTATCTACTAGGCATTTTATATTTATTGTTGGCACAGGCGTAATTGCAATTATAGTGGCAAAAATAGCTTACGCACTTCTAACATGATCTTAGCAATTTCAATATTTTTATTGCATAATTAGACGATTATCTACTAGGCATTTCCTGTTCTTTTCCTATATAATAAACATAATATTTCGTCAATATGATGGGAGAGAGCATATGAGCCTACAACCAAAAATTTACGCAGATTACCATGTACATACTTCTTTCAGTGATGATTCCGACTGTCCAATGGAGCAGATGCTCCTAAAAGGTATTCAACTCGGTGTAGAAGAAATCGCTTTTACCGAACATGTGGACTATGGTGTAAAAACAGACTTAAACTGTAATTATGAAGAATATTTTGCCGAACTGGCAAGAATGCAGGAAAAATACGGCGACCGCATCCGCATTAAAAAAGGAATCGAATTCGGTATTCAAACTCATACCATTGACCAGTTCGAACAGGACTTCGCAAAATACGATTTTGACTTTGTGATTATGAGTAATCACCAGATTGATGACAAAGAATTCTGGCGTCAGGAGTTTCAAGAGGGTCGCACGCAGGACGAATTCAATCAGGCATATTATCAGGCAATTTATGATGTCATGCAAAAATACAAGAACTACTCAGTTCTCGGACATTTGGATATGATTAAGCGCTATGATAAAATTGGTAAATATCCTGATGAAAAGATTCTTCCAATTGTAGAAAAAATCATGAAACAGGCAATTGCAGATGGCAAAGGCATTGAACTGAATACGTCCAGTTTTAAATATAAGCTGAATGACACTACACCATCTCTTGGTTTGCTTCAGCTATATCGAGATTTAGGCGGAGAAATTATTACTCTGGGATCTGATGCTCATCGTACTAATTTCCTGGGCTGTTATATTCCAGAAATGAAAGAATATTTGCGAAAAATCGGCTTCAAGAGCTTTTGCACTTTTGAAAACATGCACCCATATTTTCATGAGCTTTAATCGCCTTGCCTCTCCTTTCATTTTTTGCTATAGTAAAAAATGATACTATTAAAACATCTTAATTAAAAATAATAAAATTATGAATCTTGAAGGAACCTCTCTGAAAAGAGATTTTATAAAATTTATCATTCCATCTGTCGCTGCCCAATGGGTCTTTGCTTTATATCAGCTCGTAGACGGGGTCTTTGTCGCAAGAGGAGTATCTGAAACGGCTCTAACCGCAGTCAACATTTCACTGCCTTTTGTTGCCGGAATGTTTTCCATTTCCATTCTCTTTGCAATCGGGAACTCTACCATCGTAGCAATCAAACTTGGACAAGAAAAACGTCAAGAAGCCAATGAAATTTTTACGCAAAACGTCGTTTTAGCGATACTGATTTCCATAGTCGTGTCCGTATTGGTTCTTCTTAACCTGGAATCATTCGCAAGATTTCTAGGTGCCACAGATAATATTCTGCCATATGCAATGGATTATATAGGAACAATCGCCCCTTTTGCATTTGCATATATACTGTCCTACTCTTTTGAAACACTGATCAAAACGGACGGATATCCAAAACTTGCCACAATCATTGTAACGATTGGCGCATTTTTAAACTGTATTCTGGACTATGTATTTGTCTTTATCTTTCCGTGGGGTGTCAAAGGTGCTGCATTTGCCACCGGACTTTCCCAGACAGTTGTAATTTTATTATACTTGATACATTTTTTAGGAAAAAAAGGGACAATCAAATTCGCCAAATTTAAGATTCGACCAAAGATTATTTTAAGACAGACTAGAAACGGACTGCCATCCGGAATCACCGAGTTTTCAAGCGGTATTATCATTTTTATATTTAATCAGGCGATTCTTACATATATTAATGAAGACGCACTGGTAAGTTATACGATTATTTCCTATGTAAACACACTGGTGACCATGACATTTATCGGTGTTTCACAGGGTGTACAGCCATTAATCAGTTACTATGTCGGTAAAAGGGAACAGGCAAAATACAAAAAACTGTTACAGTATAGTATCATCACCGGAATCGCTTTTTCAATCATATGTACCTCTATCTGCTTTGGATTTGCGGATGGAATCGTTTCGTTGTTCCTTGATGATATGGGCACAAAGCTTGCGTCTTACTCCATCCGAGTATTTCGTATTTTTATCCTTTCATTTCTACTTGCGGGATTTAATATTATCATTGGAGGTTATTTTGCCGCAATCGAAAAAGCCGGGCAGGCAACTGCAATTTCTCTGACAAGAGGAATTATCGCACTGGTAGGAGCACTTTTCATCCTCACCGCACTCATCGGAGGCGAAGGTATCTGGTGGGCGCCACTAGCTGCGGAAGCTGTTTGTTTTGTTATCACAATTGTTATGTTCTTTCAATATTATAAAAATACCTTTTATTAAAATTAATTATATCATCAAAATAGGGCACGCCTTACGGCGTGCCCTTCACACTTCACTTTATAACCATTCTACAAGATGATGCAAGCATCACTTGTCATATGTTAATTATTCTGCTCCGTGTAATACTTTTAATCTGTTCAGATATTCAAATCTAGCCTTAGCTGCTTCTTCGGATTTAGCAAAGAGTTCTGCAGCACGGTCTGGGTTCGCACGTTTCAGAGCGTTGTAACGTACTTCGCCATCAAGGAATGCCTGGTAATCTTCTGTAGGTTCTTTAGAATCTAAGATGAATGCATCCTGTCCTGCTTCTTTAAGAGCTGGATTGTATCTGAAGCAATGCCAGTAACCACAAGCTACTGCGTTAGCTT
>CAZYUZ010000177.1:0-4772 GCA_964650775.1 uncultured Lachnoclostridium sp.
TCGACAAAAAAAGCTGTCATGCGACAGCCTTAATCGTATCCCAGGGAATTCACTTTTTCAATCTTTTTTCAAATGATGAACTGGTGATTCCCTGGTGTCATATTAAACAAATTGGACCAGATGTAATTCTTGTGGAACTACCCGGTTAGTTATTATTCTACTGTTCCATGCATTCTTCTAATTACAAATAATGTTGCAACCATAAGAACGATACCAACTGGAAGTGCAATCCAAGCTGTCTTTACGAAACCTGCAACAATGTAAGTTATGAAAGAAACTGCTGCTACAGTGATTGCATATGGAAGCTGAGTATTTACGTGGTTGATATGGTTACTCTGTGCACCGGCACTTGCCATGATAGTTGTATCAGAGATTGGTGAGCAGTGGTCACCGCAAACAGCACCTGCCATACAAGCAGAGATTGCAATGATCATCATTGTCTGGTCTGCTGCAAACGCTTCAACTACGATTGGAATAAGGATACCAAAGGTTCCCCATGAAGTACCGCTTGCGAAAGCAAGAATGCATCCTACTAAGAAGATGATTGCTGGTAAGAAGTTCATTAACGCGGATGCGCTGCCTCTTACAAGAGCTTCAACATATGGAGCAGCACCAAGGCTGTCTGTCATAGCTTTTAAAGACCAAGCCATTGTAAGGATTAAAATGGCTGGTACCATTGCTTTGAAACCTTCCGGAAGAGAGTTCATACAGTCTTTGAAAGTAAGGACTCTTCTTGCCATATAGAAAATAATTGTAAATACAAGACCAAAAAAGCTTCCGTAAGCAAGACCTACTGATGCATCACATCCTGAGAATGCTTCGATAATACCTACGCCATCAAAGAATCCACCTGTGTAAATCATACCGATGATACAGCAGATAATTAAAACAACTACAGGAAGTACAAGGTCAATTACTTTACCGTTTGGATTTCCTGCTACATCATCATCAAATGTGTCATTAGAACCTGCTGGTGTTGTATGTAAATCACCCTTTAAAGCATTGATTTCATGCTGTTTCATTGGACCATATTCTACTTTAGAAACAACAAGAACAATCATCATAACAATTGTTAATAACGCATAGAAGTTATATGGGATTGCACGGATGAAAATAGAGAATCCATCTGCACCTTCAACGAAACCTGTGACTGCTGCTGCCCATGAAGAAATTGGAGCAATGATACAAACAGGAGCTGCTGTAGCATCAATAATGTATGCTAATTTCGCACGGGAAATTTTGTGTTTGTCAGTTACAGGACGCATAACACTGCCAACTGTTAAACAGTTGAAATAGTCGTCAATAAAGATTAAGCATCCAAGTAATACCGTTGCAAGCTGCGCGCCTACACGACTATGAATATGAGTTGCAGCCCAGCGTCCAAATGCAGCGGAACCGCCGGCTTTGTTCATCATGCTGACCATAGCGCCTAAAATTACAAGGAATATCAAAATACCTACATTGTAACTATCGGAAAGCACTCCGATAAAACCAGTCTGGAAAACGTGGTTGATCGTTCCTTCAAAGCTGAATCCCGAGTAGAAAATACCACCTACTAAGATTCCTAAAAATAAGGAACTATACACTTCTTTTGTGATCAGTGCAAGAATAATCGCTACGAATGCTGGTACCAGTGACCAGAAAGTAGCGTACATTGATGGCACATATTCTACAGTTTCTTCTGCAGCAAATGCCAGCATTGGGCAGCACATGATTGCTAATGCAACTACCATCATTGCTCCCATGAGTTTTTTCATGTCTGCTTTCATTCTTTTTTCCTCTCTCTCTTTTTTTGACCAAGTTTTTCGGCTTCGCATAAATGCAAAATATAAAAGCCATGGACACGCGCGTACCCATGGCATAAGATTTTCAACTGCCGATAGCGCTCCACACAATGTGACAGTACGCTGCATCTTCTGCATCGTCCCAGAAAGAAGTTTTGGGTTTCTTCTTCCTTCGGCGATCTCCCCTTTCTCCGGAAAATGTGTTCCCTCACATCGCTTTTCCCGGATACTTTTGAATCTCGCACCTCTACCTAGTCATTTTATTAAATATGTATTCATTTGTACCACTATCATTCAAAAAAAGCAATAGCTAATTTTCGGTTTTACCGTATTTTCAGACTTTTTCGTGATTTTTACACTTCTTTGGCTATTTTTAAAGTGTTTTTCTCCCAATTTTGTCGTTTTAGGGACCATAACAACAAGACTGCACTTACCAGCCATGTAACCGGATAAGCACTAAATACCACACGAATGTCTGGAAGAATCCTCACAAGAACTTCGATATATACTACACGAAGCACACACCATGCTCCAAGGGTTACTGCCATTGGAATCATTGTCTGACCCGCACCACGAAGCGTTCCCGCACAAGCATGGGTAATTGCTAATAAAAAGAAAAATAATGTTTCTACTCTTGCCTGTTGTACTCCGAATGCGACTACTGCCGGTTCCTGGCTGAACATTCCAACCAGCTGCGGCGCAAAAATAAATACAAATATTCCAAAAATTTGTGCCATCACAACAGAAATCATGATTCCCTGTCGGATTCCCACCTTTACACGTTCCGGACGGTTTGCTCCCATATTTTGCCACACATAGGTCGTCAGTGCAAGCGACATACTCATAACCGGAACAAATACAAACCCCTGAATCTTGGAATAGCTTCCACATCCGCCCATGGCAAGGTCACCAAAAGCATTAATATTTGCCTGTACCACCAGATTTGCTATGGAATTCACACTATTTTGGATCCCGCTAGGAAGTCCTAATCTAAGAACCTCTTTTAAAATTTTCCAATTTACATGCAGCTTAGAGAGTTTAATCTGTACGATAAACCGCCCGCTCATCAAATGGAGCAGACCAAGAATTGCACTTAAAAACTGTCCCATAGTGGTTGCAAGTGCGGCACCTGCGACACCCATATCAAACACTGCCACAAAAATGAGATCCAACACTGCATTGGTCACAGAAGAAATAATCAAATAGTATAACGGATGTCTGCTGTCACCCAGCGCGTTAAAAATACCATTGGTTGTATTATAAAGCACCATTCCCAGCAGCCCCATACAGTAAATGCGGAAATAGGTTACAGAATTTGGCATAACATTTTGCGGCGTTCCCATCCAGCGTAAAATTGTTGGAGTAAAAGAAACACCGAGAATTGTTAAAATCACTCCCATTACCAGCGCAAATACAATGATCGTATGAATTGCCTCATCCATGCCCTCTTTATCCTTTGCACCGAAACGTCTGGAAATGATGACACTGGCACCAATAAACGTCCCCTGAAACAAACCTATGAGCAAATGCTGCATACTGCTGGAAGAACTCACTGCCGCCAATGCTTCATTTCCACAAAAATTCCCCACAACCAGCGAGTCAACTGCATTATATAATTGTTGAAATAAATTCCCTAAAAGAAGCGGAAATGCAAAGCGGACTAAAATTTTCCAGACTGTCCCTTCCGTCATCGATATTTTTTCTTCGTTCATTTACTTCCTAATCTCTTCCTTACAATTCAAAATCCTATTTATTCACTCTAGCACATTAACACAAAAAATGGAAGTTCTTCCGAACTCCCATTTTGATTGCTCCATCACTATTTGATTGGTTCAAAATCTGCTGCACCATGTTTGCACAGTGGGCAAACAATATCTTCCGGCAATGGATCGCCTTCATATACCCATCCGCAAACTTTGCACACATAACCTTTTTTGCCTTCTGTCTGTGGCTTTGGTTTTACATTGTTCTGGTAGAATGTGTAAGTCATTGTTTCATTCTTTGTCAGAACTCTTGCTTCTGTTACAGAACAGATGAACATTCCATGTGTATCTAAATCTACGTAATTTTCAACTTTCAGTGACATAAAGGAGTTGATAAATCTTGGTAAGAATACAAGACCATTATCAGACTTCATCACTTCCATTCCTGCAAATTTATCCACTGTGCGTCCGCTCTGGAAACCAAATCTCTGGAACACTTCAAAAGGTGCAGATGTATCAAGACAGTTTACATTCATAATGCCTGTCTGTTTAATGATATGGTGGGAATAATTTGCTTTATTGATTGTAACAGCGATTCTGTTTGGTGTATTTGTCACCTGGGAAACTGTATTTACAATAAGACCATTATCTTTATTTCCATCGTTGGATGTTACAACGTATAAGCCGTATCCAATGTTAAACAATGCTGTTAAATCATTTTTGTTTGCAGTATCTTCTTTCTGCTGTAAGTAGTCCATGCAAAGTTCATTTGCCATCGCTTCAATCTGTGCTTTGCTGTCATCATTCATTGCAGAGAGAATCTTCACAGTTGTATCTGTAAATGTAATGTTCTTGCTGCCTTCAAACATTCTTCTCATCACTTTTGCAGCCAAAGGTGCCCAGGAACCATTTTCCATCAGACCTACGATACGCTTCTGGTAGTTTCTTTCTGTCAGATGGTGAATGAATTCCTTCATGAATGGGAAAATATCCGCATTATAAGTTGTTGTTGCAAGTACCAGTTTGCCATAACGGAATGCATCTTCTACCGCTTCTGCCATATCACAGCGAGCCAGATCATTAACCACTACCTTTGGACAGCCTTTTTCTTTTAATTTCTGTGCAAGAAGTTCAACTGCTGCCTTTGTATTTCCGTAAACGGATGTATAGGCGATTACGATACCTTCGCTTTCCACTTCGTAAGAAGACCAGATATCATATAAATTAATATAATATCCTAAATTTTCTGTTAATACAGGTCCATGGAGAGGACAAATGATCGCAA
>CAZYUZ010000178.1:0-4735 GCA_964650775.1 uncultured Lachnoclostridium sp.
TGACCTGATGGCAAAAAATACGTTTTCAGGAAATTCACAAAAAGAAGATTCCGTCGCAACACAGTATCCACATATTTTTGAAAGCGACCTTCTTATCATTGATGATTTAGGTACAGAATTAGCAAACAATTTTACACTGGCAGGTTTTTTCCTCGTAATTAACGAGAGAATTTTACGCAAGAAATCCACATTGATTTCAACCAACCTGTCACCAGAAGAAATATTAACAACTTACACCGAACGAACCGCTTCCCGCATCATATCCAATTATACAATGTTAAAACTTTCCGGAAGCGATATTCGTCTCAAAAAGAAATTAGGAGGATTTTAAAATGACTCAGCGTAGTCTCCGTACCATCGACACAATCCCAGTAGGGCCACTGGGAATCATTCCACTTGCCAGCTGTGCAGAGCTTGGTAAAGAAGTAGATAACTATCTTGTAAACTGGCGTCACGCAAATACATCTGAACATAAATCAAGCATTATCTTTTCAGGATATGAAAAAGATTCTTATATTGTAAATGCTTCTGTTCCACGTTTTGGTTCAGGAGAAGCAAAAGCAATCATCAATGAATCTGTTCGTGGACAGGATGTTTATTTGATCGTTGATGTATGTAACTGGAGCCTGACATATTCTTTATGCGGTCAGGAAAATCATATGTCTCCAGATGATCATTATCAGGATTTAAAACGTATCATCGCAGCAATTGCAGGGAAAGCAAGAAGAATTACAGTCATCATGCCTTTCCTTTACGAAAGCAGACAGCATAAACGTTCTTCCAGAGAATCATTAGACTGTGCTTTAGCACTTCAGGAATTAGTAAGCATGGGCGTTGATAACATCATCACATTTGATGCTCATGACCCACGTGTACAGAATGCAATTCCTTTAAACGGATTTGAAACAGTCACACCTGTTTATCAGATGATCAAAGGTCTTTTAAACAACGTTGATGATATTCAGCTTGACAGCGACCACTTAATGGTAATCAGCCCGGATGAAGGTGCTACAGGACGTGCAATCTACCTTGCAAGTATCTTAGGCGTAGACATGGGTATGTTCTACAAACGTCGTGACTATACAAAGATTGTAAATGGTAAAAACCCAATCGTTGCACATGAATTCTTAGGTTCTGACTTAAACGGAAAAGATGCAATCATTATTGATGATATGATTTCTTCCGGTGACAGTATGTTAGATGTTGCAAAACAGTTAAAAGCACGTGGTGCGGGAAGAATCTTTGTATTCTCTACATTTGGTCTTTTCACAGGCGGCTTAGAACGTTTTGACAAAGCATATGAAGAAGGTCTGATTTCCAGAATCTGTACAACAAACACTGTTTACCAGACACCAGAACTTTTATCAAGAGACTGGTATATAAGCTGCGATATGAGCAAATACATTGCACTGTTAATTGATACTTTGAATCATGACGGTTCTATCAGCGATTTACTGGAACCATACGAAAGAATTAACAGCTTTGTTGCAAAATACAAAGAAAAACAGCAGAATAAATAAGCATATTTAAAGGCGGGTCGATGACCCGCCTTAATTTATGAAAGCACCTGCTTTTCTACTTCTTCAAATCCAATTCTAGCAATCGTATCTGCAAAACGTTCTTTTTCTTCTCCATTTTCCGTGATTTTTATCACGAAATTCTTTTTTTATAACAAATCTTCCTCTACACTTGAAATCAGTGCAATGTTATAATTTTCTACCAGAAAATTCAACACATTCGGAGAAACAAACGCCGGCAGTGATGGTCCAATCTTAATATTTTTTATTCCCAAATATAAAAGTGTTAATAAAATGCACACTGCTTTCTGTTCATACCAGGAAAGAATAATAGATAATGGAAGCTCATTCACGGAACATCCAAATGCTTCTGCTAACGCTGCTGCAACCTTGATTGCACTGTAGGCATCATTGCACTGCCCCATGTCCATCAATCTTGGCAATCCTCCAATTGTCCCCAGATCAAGATCGTTAAAACGATATTTTCCACATGCAAGTGTCAATACAATGCTGTCTTCCGGAGTCGCTTTTACCAAATCTGTATAATAATTACGCCCTGTTTTTGCACCATCGCATCCACCGATTAAGTAGAAATGCTTGATATCACCAGTTTTTACCGCCTCAATTACCTGATCTGCTACGGAAAGCACCGTACCATGACCAAATCCAGTCATCACCTTGTTTCCACCATTGATTCCGGTCATCGGGCGGTCTGCACAGTAGCCGCCCAATTCAAGGGATTTTTCGATCACCGGTGTGAAATCCTTCTCTTCACCAATGTGCTGCATTCCCGGATACGAGACTACTGCTGTGGTAAACACTCGGTCTGCATAAGAGGTCTTTGGTGGCATGAGGCAATTTGTTGTAAAGACCACCGGTGCAGGAATTTCAGTAAATTCTTTCTGCTGATTCTGCCATGCAGTTCCGAAATTTCCCTTTAAATGATTATATCGTTTAAGCTCCGGATATGCATGTGCCGGAAGCATTTCACCATGAGTATAAATGTTAATTCCTTTGCCTTCAGTCTGTTCGAGCAGACATTTTAAATCATGTAAATCGTGACCTGAAACCACAATGAATGGACCTTTTTCAATATTCAGCGATACCTCTGTCGGTGTTGGGGTTCCAAAGGTTTCTGTATTGGCTCTATCAAGAAGCTCCATACACTTAAAGTTTACTTTTCCAACCTCCAGTACAATTGGAAGAAGAGCTTCTACTTCCCACTCAATACCAATTGCAAATAACGCCCGATAAAGAAAATCGCTGATTTCTTTGTCGCGATATCCCAAAACCTCTGCATGATATGCATAAGCTGCCAAGCCACGAATACCAAACAGGATGAGAGATTTTAAAGAACGCGTATCTTCCTGTTCTTCCCATAAAAGTTCAAGATTATAGTCATCATTTCTGCCGCATGCATTTGCACATTTGCTGCAATCCGGCACAAGATATTCTTTCGCTGCATGAACTCTGTCTATAAGTTCCTTTAAGGACGCTTCATCAAAATTCACATTTGTTAATGTAGCAAAAAGACCTTCCAGCACAAGCTTGTTAATCTCAGGTGTAATCAGATGCTCATTTCCTTCTGTCGATCTTGCAAGTCCAATCAAAGCACCTGTTAATTTATCCTGTAATTTTGCAATATCTGAAGTTTTTCCACAAACACCTGCAGCACCTGTACATGTACGGCAGCCCGCTGTCTGTTCACACTGATAACAAAACATTTTCTTTTCCATCTTTTTTCTTTTCCCCTTATGATTCCTTAATTTCTCCATCAGTTGTAATTGTTACCACACGCCATGGAATAAATTTTCCACTGTTCTTTAACGCATTTTTTGCTGCCATTTCAAGGCGTCCACAGCACGGAACTTCCATTCTTACAATTGTCACACTCTTGATGTCATTATTGGCAATGATCTGTGTCAGTTTCTCTGTATAGTCACCAGCATCCAGTTTTGGACAGCCAATCACCGTAATATGATTTCTCATAAAATCGCGATGGAAGTTTCCATACGCATAGGCACTGCAATCTGCCGCAATCAAAAGATTTGCATCTTTGTAAAATGCAGATTTTATCGGCATCAGTTTGATCTGTACCGGCCACTGCAAAAGCTCGCTTTCCACGGTCACATTTTCCATCTGTGCTTTTCGCTTCTTTTCTTTCTCTGCTTTCGCCGCAAGTACCGCTGCTTCATCATAAGCAGGCGCTTCCCTCATTTCAAAACTGATGGCATCCACCGGACATGCCGGAAGGCAGTCTCCAAGACCATCACAGTAATCTTCTCGAAGGAGCTTCGCTTTTCCATCTACCATACCAATTGCACCTTCATGACAGGCAGCTGCGCACAACCCGCAGCCAACACATTTTTCTTCATCAATTTTAATAATTTTTCTTAACATCGTTTTTGCCCCCAACATTTATTTTCAGTTAAAGCGGACACTCGGAATCCGCTCAAACTACTTCCTCATGAACACAGACTGCGATGCAGTTCTGCGTTCATATTGCTTTACTTTACGATTAGATTTTAATATACTGTAAACAATAAGTCTGTTGGAATTCCAACAAAAGGAGAGAAAATGGAAAAATATATTTCTACACTAGAGCTGTGCGGATTGTTTGAAGAAATTGAAAAAGAAAATTTGATTGCTATGCTTGGATGCCTTGGCGCAAAAGTGATTTCTGTCAAAAAAGAAGAAACCATTTTTGCAGAAGGAACCTCTGCAAAATACATTGGAATCATTCTGTCCGGTATCGTGCAAATGGTTCAGGACGATTTTTATGGCAACCGTACCATTGTGACACAGATTGGAAAACATGGAATCTTCGGAGAATCCTTTGCCTGTGCAGGAATCGATAGTCTGCCAGTTAGTTTTATTGCTGCGAAGGATTGCGAAATTATGCTGATTGACTGCAGACGCATTACAAATACCTGTTGTAATGCCTGTGCTTTCCATAAGCAGGTTATTTTCAATCTGCTTCATCTGGTGGCAAAGAAAAATCTCGACTTTCACCAGAAAATCGAGATTACTTCTAAACGCACTACCCGCGAAAAGCTTATGGCATATTTATTGTCTGTTGCCAAACAGACAGGAACAAATTCTTTTGTGATTCCTTACGATCGTCAGGGCCTTGCTGATTATCTGGGCGTTGAGCGAAGTGCCATGTCCGCAGAGCTTAGTAAGCTTCGCAAAGAAGGATTGATTGAATGCACAAAAAA
>CAZYUZ010000179.1:0-4720 GCA_964650775.1 uncultured Lachnoclostridium sp.
CCATTCTTCTTAATCTGATTTTAACTGCCATTTTAAATGACTCCTTTCTTATTTGGGGAGATTTTTCTCCGTACTTTACTGTTTTATATTTTAGAAAGCCGATTGCTTATGCAATCCATGCCGCTATTTGTATATTTATTATGCAAATAACGTCTTGCTTATCTTCCTTATTAAAATGGGAAACGCATTCTTCTGCCTTTTTTTCCCATCATGCCAGACATCTGCTTCATCATCTTCTGGCTCTGTTCAAATTGCTTTACAAAACGGTTCACCACCGCAATGTCAACTCCTGCACCTTTTGCAATTCTGTGCTTACGGCTTGGATTTAACAACTTTGGATTTTTTCTTTCTGCCGGTGTCATGGAAAGTACGATCGCTTCCATTCTCGCCAACTGCTTTTCATCTATCATAGACTCAATATCGTCCACTTTTGCGCCGAATCCTGGCATCATGCTTAAGATACTGCTAAGACCACCCATATTACGCATCTGTTTCATGCTCTCTAAGTAATCCTCAAAGTCAAACTTACCTTTTTTCATTCGGCTCGTCATGTCTTTGCTCTTCTCAGCATCAATTGTAATGTTTTCCTGTGCTTTATCAATCAAGGAAAGTACATCACCCATTCCTAAGATACGGCTTGCCATTCTGTCCGGATAGAACTGCTCCAGATCAGAAAGCTTCTCGCCCATACCTACATACAGAATCGGAATTCCTGTTACGGCTTTAACAGAAAGTGCAGCACCGCCTCGTGCATCACCGTCCATCTTCGTTAATACAACTCCATCAATCTGTAATCTGGAATGGAATTCACCGGCTACATTTACTGCATCCTGACCTGTCATGGCATCTACTACCAACAAAGTCTGGTGAACTTCTACTTCTTTTTTAATATTTTCCAGTTCCTGCATCATATCTTCATCCACATGAAGTCGACCGGCAGTATCCAGGATTACTACGTTATGTCCATGCTTCTGGGCATGTTCCATAGCTGCTTTTGCAATGTTTACAGGATTGTGATTTTCTCCCATTGCGAAGACTTCCACGCCCTGTTTTTCACCGTTCACCTGTAACTGCTTAATCGCTGCAGGACGATACACGTCGCAGGCTACTAATAATGGTTTCTTACCTTTTTTAATAAGCTTTCCTGCAATCTTAGCTGTGGTTGTTGTTTTACCGGCACCCTGAAGACCACACATCATAATTACGGTAATGGCTTTTCCCGGCTGAAACCGGATTTCTGTAGTTTCAGAACCCATCAGGTTAATCAACTCATCATTAACAAGCTTGATTACCATCTGTGCCGGATTCAAACCATTCAAAATATCCTGTCCAACAGCTTTTTCTTCGATAGATTTCACAAACTGCTTTACTACCTTAAAGTTAACGTCGGCTTCCAAAAGTGCCATTTTAACTTCACGCAGAGCCTGTTTTACATCTTCTTCTGTAAGACGACCTTTACTTCTTAAGTTTTTAAATACATTTTGTAGTTTGTCTGTTAAACTTTCAAATGCCATAAATTACAGTTCCTCTAAAATCTTTGTTGCCAGTTCCTTAATCTCTTCCTGAGTGGTCCGGCTTTCAATCTGTTCAATCTTTTCTTTGATTCGTGAGAAGCGTTCTACCAAATGAAGCTTTTCTTCATATCCCAGTAAAAGCTTGTCGCATCTCTTAATTAAATCATGAACTCCCTGTCTGCTGATTCCATGTTCTTCTGCTATTTCACTTAAGGACATATCCTGATAAACAGCGTCTTCATAAATTTCTCTTTGATGCTTTGTCAAAAGCTCTCCGTAAAAATCATACAGAAGCCCTTGTTCCACTAACTTTTCCATATCTTCCCACTTTCGTACTCAGTATGCCTTGCAATCATTGTGGGTCATACCGGTCGCTGCTTCCTACTCTGATTTAAGCAACTTTCACTCGTACCTTAGCTATAATACTAGAAAAGGAATAAGGTGTCAAGTATTTTTTCTTGACAGGTAAAATTTTATTTTTGTGCAGGGTTGTACACCATTGATTATTACTGGATTTTCCTTGATTTTTCTAGTGTTTGCAAGTTCCACCATTGTGTACCATTAGGTACTTTTGTCACAGAATTTGTCACAAAATGGTCACAAAAAATGTTACGGCTCAGTCAAAAACTGAACCGTAATAAGTAAATATTATAAATCATTTAACAATTCAAAATCCTTTTGTATTTTTGCATATTCTTCCCATTTAACACTTTTTAATATGTTCTGCCTTTCAACGAATTGTTCCGCCGGTGTCCTTACAGAAAAATATGTATCAAATTTTGCCTTTGTAATAATTCTTCTTCCAGTTAAGTATCTTTTTTCAGGATCAACATTATCGACAAGATTTTTACATTGTTCGATAATATTTTTATCATAGTTATCATTTTCTGCAATAACATTTAACAAAAATGATTCCATAGCCCCGGTTTCCTCAAATGGAATAATCAGTAACAATAAAGAAAATCTCAGTTTTCTTCCTGTAGAATTTACCATCTCGCAATCATTCCATTTATTATGACGAACCGCTTCTCGATGAACAACCCCAAATTCAGAAAAAATACTTTCTACAGATACTATAAAATCCGTTTCTGTATTAACTTCATCTCTATCAGTTATCATCACTACTTTTGTAAAGGCATCTGACAAATCCGGTGCTGAATTCATATTTCTTGACAAAACATTTCTTAATCCTTCACCCAATCTACTGCATCCGCCTGTAGACATTATCGTTAATACATCCTGATTTTTAACCAAGTTTCTGGATTTTTGTCCCTGAACTCGAATAATATTATTCTGTTTCGTTCTATCATCCACCCATCCACATGCTTCCCGCATATAATATTGCAGCAAAGAATAGTCTGTTGAACCTTCGCAAATCAAAACGTTGTTCATTACCTTAACTCCAATCCCAAATTCTCTTTTGCATTAATTGCTTCTAAACATCCCATTCTTCTTACTAAGTTTTCACCCTGGTAATTGTATAACGTATACAAATTAATATATGGTTGCAATTCTTTGTCTGATTTAAGAACTTTTTCTATTGCTTCTTTACTGTGAGATGTCAAAAATACCTGAACATTATATTTTCGTGCATTTTTCAAAAGCCACGAAAAAACAGAATCCATTGCTGATGTATGAATTGCTGTTTCAAATTCATCTAACAATAAAATTCCATCACGAGCCTTCAAAACAGCACTTAATAATAACAATGCTTTTTTCATTCCATCACCATATACATTTAATGGTAAAGCATTTTTATGATTTTTACTTAATACCATATATTCTGTTGCACCAGAATTATCTTTTGTCTTAATTGCATTCACATGAACAATATTGTTATCAAACTCTTGCAATACATTAATCATTTCTGTATACAACTCTACATTTGACAGCATTTCTTCAAGATATAAATCACCTTTAGTATAATCTACCGGCGAAACATAAACTGTTCTATAAAAACTTATCTCTTTGCGCATAAATCTCGATATTACTGTTTGAAAATCATAAATATTGTACTTATTTACCTGCTTCTCATTTACAAATGTATTCAATGTAAGGCAAGAAGCATCTACAATTTCTTCCTCTGCCTTACCTTTTTCAGTTCTCATCAATCCCCTTAAACGATATATCTCCTTTTCCATTACCTGTACTTCGGAAATATCTGCAGTCATCTCTACTTTGGTTCTTTTATTTTTTTCATCAAGAAACGAATATGCAATTTTCTTTTCATCTTCATCTATAGAAAACATGTTATAAAAACCATTATAAAGTCTTTTATTTGATGTACGCACATTCGCTACTCGCGCTCCTAAATACCATGCTCCCATGTCCTGCGGATTATCTATTGATGCCAAAACCTCTAATACACTTGTTTTTCCGCTATTGTTATCGCCTGTTAAAATGTTTATACTATTCAGTTCACTCAATTCCAAATTACGAATTCCTCTATACGAATGAATTGTAAATTCTTGTATATGTCCAGACATAACGTTACCTCTTTATTCTTCAAATTTAATTATTGTTAGTATACCATATTTTCAGATTTTATCTATCTGTATTTTTCATAATATACTATTCTAGAATATCAAGAGAACTGCTCTGTCTCCTACTGGGTCTGGCATAACTGTAATGTTTCTCTTCCAGTGGAAAATATTCTTCAAACCATTTTGCCAGTTCCACATCCCATGGAATCGAAGGCATTCCCAGAGTTCTTATTTCTTCTATCAAACCAGCCGGCAGATATCCTCTCCCCTGCAAATTTTTCCCACTTCAAATTCATAGAGCCATCCGTTAATGACATAATCGCAAGCCACATTCCACAAATAAGCATCCCGTCCCCTGCATCGCTCATAGTGCATAAGTCCTGCATGCAAATATTCATGTCACAATACAAATCGAAGTTCATCCTCTGATAAATTTGCCACCGGATTGATATAAATAACCGCTTTACTTACATCTACTGCTGCAATCTGTATCTCTCTTTTCTGGCATTCTGCATAGCTTTCAATTACAATACTTCTTTTGCTCATTTTGTCACAGAATTGTCACAAAAGGCACCTGCGAACCCCGCAGATGCCCTAAAATCAACATTATTCAGTTAAATGCATCAAGTATTTTTTCTTGACACCCCTGCAATAAAATTGTTCTTTTTTGTATACAATAAAATTATTCTCTTTAAAAATACTTTCCTTCCGGATAAAAAAGCA
>CAZYUZ010000180.1:0-4697 GCA_964650775.1 uncultured Lachnoclostridium sp.
CCTTTTAAGTTCAGGTTGTACATCACTTCGCCACCCATGTCGGCGCATACGAACCAAAGACCTTCTTTTTTCAGTTCTTCAATGGTTGCAGCCATATTGGTAACTTTCGCAACCGGTGTATAGTTCAATGCTCCTGCGGAAGTTCTTGCAACAGTTGCTGTTAAACCTGCTGCACCTCTCTTCGGAATAATGACACCGTGCGCACCTGCAAGGTTTGCAGTACGAATGATCGCTCCAAGGTTATGTGGATCTTCAATCTTATCCAGCAGGAAAATAAATGGCGGTTCATTTTTTTCTCTCGCAAGCGCCAGAATATCTTCCACCTCTGCGTAGTTGTATGCAGCCGCATAAGCAATGACGCCCTGGTGATGACCTGTTTCTGATAACTGGTCAAGACGCTCCTTCTTTACGAACTGTACGATGCAGTCATGCTTCTTTGCTTCTCTTTTGACTGTCTGGATTGGTCCGTCCTGGCAGCCATCTAAAATAAATACTTTATCAATGGTTTTCCCTGAACGAAAAGCTTCGATAACAGCATTTCGTCCTTCGATTGTTAATTCTTCGTATCTCATAATGTTACCTCTGCTTTTTCTACTCCTAAATGAATGAGTTGAATCATACGTTCAATATCGCCTTTTAAATAGAGATATCCCATCAGCGCTTCAAAGCCTGTAGCTCTGCGATACTCAGACATGGTGGCATTTTTTGCTCTGGTCACTGCTTTCGCATTACGTCCGCGTTTAAAAACCGCCATCTCTTCTTCCGTCAAATCTTCTTTCAGTGCCTCAATCATCAAAGCCTGTGTTTCGGCTTTTACGATTTTTGTCGCTGCTTTATGAAGCTTTTCTGCCTGCGTATTTTTTCGTTCCACTAGTACGGTACGTACCACCAGTTCAAAAATCGCATCTCCGATATAGGCAAGAGTCAGTGGGGAGTAGGTTCTTAAGTCCTGTTCCACAAGCCCGAACTCACTCATAAATTTTTCTTTCAGATTTAAGCTCTTTTCCATTGTACTCCTTCACGTGTATCTTTTAAGATGATACCTTTTTCCAGAAGCTCGTTACGGATTTCGTCAGCTCTTGCAAAGTCTTTTGCTTTTCTTGCAGCCTGTCTTTCAGCAATCAGATTTTCAATGTCTGCATCAAGAAGCTCTTCTTCCTTTTCTACGATTACACCTAATATATCGCAAAGATCTGTCAAAGTTTTTCTTAATGATTCCAGATATTCTTTTGCATTGTCTGCTGATGCATGAGTATTTGCATATTTTACAAGTTCAAATACTGCTGAAATTGCATCTGCTGTATTGAAGTCATCATCCATTGCTTCTTCAAATTTCTGTATAAATGCTTTAACTTCTTCTAATGCAGAAACTTCTTCTGCTGTCATTTCTTTTTCTGCACTGTTTGCGATGAAATGTTTTAAGTTTTCAGCAGCAGTTACGATACGATCTAAGCTGTTTTTAGAAGCTTCCATCAGTTCTGCACTGAAGTTCAATGGACTTCTGTAATGTGCCTGTAACATGAAGAAACGAAGAATCTGTAAATCATATCTTTCGCTGATTTCACGTACTGTAAAGAAGTTTCCTAAAGATTTGGACATTTTCTTATTATCAATGTTTAAGAATGCATTATGCATCCAATATCTTGTAAAGATTTTTCCGCAGCATGCTTCGCTCTGTGCGATTTCATTTTCATGATGTGGGAATACCAAATCTTCTCCGCCGCCGTGGATATCAATCTGTTCTCCAAGGTATTTCTTAGACATGACTGAGCATTCGATATGCCAGCCTGGTCTTCCTTCGCCCCATGGAGATACCCATGCAGGTTCCCCTTCTTTTTTCGGTTTCCAAAGAACGAAATCAAGTGGATCTTCTTTTTCATCTTCACCGGATACTAAAAGAGTTCTGTTACCGGCTCTTAAATCGTCTAAGTTTTTATGGGATAATTTTCCATAAGAATCAAATTTTCTTGTACGGAAGTAAACTGTTCCATTTACAGGGTAAGCATATCCTTTCTCAATGAGGTCGCTGATCATTTCGATCATACCATCAATTTCCTGAGTTGCTAACGGATGGGTTGTTGCTGGTTTGATGTTCATGCCAGCCATGTCTTTTTTACATTCTTCAATGTATCTCTGAGAAATTTCATCCGCAGATACACCTTCTTCGATTGCTTTTTTGATGATCTTATCATCTACATCTGTGAAGTTTGATACAAAGTTTACATCATATCCTTTGTATTCAAAATAGCGGCGAACTGTGTCAAAAACGATCATTGGTCTTGCATTTCCAATGTGGATAAAGTTGTAAACAGTTGGTCCGCAGACATACATTCTCACCTTACCTTCTTCGATTGGCACAAATGTTTCTTTTCTCTTTGTTTCAGTGTTGTAAATCTTAATCATGTTCTATCTCCCTTTGTAAATTTGTTACAATTTCTCTTAATTCACGATTTTCTTTCTGCAATTCAACGATTGCATCCAATACAGGGTCAGGTAAATTTACCTGGTCTAAATCCATACGAGGTTTTTTATTGTCTCGTTTTACGATTCGTCCCGGAACACCAACCACAGTACAGTTTGGCGGTACTGGTTTTAAAACCACCGAACCCGCACCAATTTTAGAGTTCTCCCCAATGGTAAAGGAACCTAAAATTTTTGCACCTGCACTGACCATTACATTGTCCTCTAAGGTCGGGTGACGTTTACCACTCTCTTTACCGGTACCACCGAGAGTTACTCCCTGATACAAGGTTACGTTATCACCGATAATAGCTGTTTCACCAATGATCACACCGGAACCATGGTCGATAAAAAGTCCCTTTCCAATGGTCGCACCCGGATGGATTTCAATGCCGGTCCTTCTGGCTGCCTTCTGGGATATCCAGCGGGCAAGGAAATAATGTTTTTTCAAATAAAGTTTGTGGGCGACTCTGTATCGAAGCATTACCTGAAAGCTTGGATACAGAAGCACTTCCATCGGGCTTTTGATAGCCGGGTCACGTTCCTGAATAACGCTGACCTCTTCTTTGATTCTTGCAATCATTCCCATAATATTTCTCCCCTCAAATATGGCTTCCGCAGATTTCTCTTCCGCATTACTGGCAAAAACAAAAAAACTCCGACTCTATGCTCCAATCAACATGTGCTTTGCACACATTAATTATACTTAGAGACGAAGTTATCCGCGGTTCCACTCTAATAAAGGCAATATGCCTTCACTCGAAGCACGTAACGAGTGCGAATCGTATTCGGCTAGACAAATGCGCTTCACCGAATCAGCTCCCGGATGCACTTCCTTTATACTTCCACCAGATTCGCTTTCAGCCGGTGACGAATCCTCTCTGGGGCTTTCCTATAAAGTACTTTTCCGTTCAAAGCCTTTGCTCTTTCACTTATATTTTAGAATATGCGATAAAGGTAGATTTGTCAAGAAAAGACTACCGGCTATTATAATAACAGTATACGACCTTCCAATCCTTCTTCTGCAGTTTCATACCGTCCAAAGTATTACCTTCTATCGTACATCTTGACATTCTGTTTGCTTGTCCCATGCTTCCTGGATGTGCCATACCAAAAATTCTAATATTATTGTCCGAAAAACAAACATCCGTATAGTTTCTCCCAGCATCAAGAAGATTATAAAATTGTACTAAGGGAGCCTTTACTCCTAGAGCTTTTGTTACAGTACCATAAACCTCTTTTCCAAGGCAAATTACAATCTTAGGCTGTATGATTTCCAACAATCCGTAAATGTGCACCCCATTATCATCATAACCCACCAGATATTTCACATCATCTGTAAGCCACTTCCGTTTGAAACCACCGCTATATCCCTTATTCCTATAGCCCAGACAAAGATTTGAAAAGAACAATGGCTGATTTTCATCTGGACCCGAGCCAATATCCATTTTAAGTTTCTTAAAAAGCGTAATTAAATTTTGATCCGTGGGAGACATGATATTTACATCCACTCCATCAAAGTAACCTACCGTTTCTCCTGCATCCATCCGCTTAAAATTTTCCAACATAATGCAGTCAATTTTTCTCTTTTTATCACTAAGATCAGGTATAAAGCTTCCCCAATCTTGCCCCAGAACTAGAATTTCTGCATCTAAATTTCCTCTCCAGTAAGACCACAAATTAATATGCTTCCCCTCATAAGCACAGGCTGCAACATAAGGTCGATTCTTTTTCACATCTTCATCATGCGTTCTTTGTCTATAATCTTCTTGCACCGCCTTTACCAAACGTGCGTATGCGTCCTTCTTATTCTTATCCATATATATCTACTTAACCACCTTTAGGTGATGCCCTTTCTTCTGATTTGGAAATGTTCTAAATGAAAGTGAAGTTCTCGCCAGTACTTTTTCTTTCTCTTCCAGCATAACAATCAGATTTACAAAATCATTTCCATTGATATCTGTTACCAGTAGCAGCGCTCCATTCTCTATCTCACCACTAAATTCGATGATATCATTGTCTTTTAATAAGGAAATATATTCTATAAGTACATTTACATCATCTATCATCCCTCGGTCTACCATGCCAAGCAGTAATACGCCACCGTTCGTACCCGCCATTTCATCATGAAAACCAATTGTATTGCCATCTTTTAGATGATTTTCTTTTGTTTCATGCAATTTTATAAGTTCCGGCATGATAATAGACAAGTTCAGTGTGCCATTCATACGCCAAAT
>CAZYUZ010000181.1:0-4693 GCA_964650775.1 uncultured Lachnoclostridium sp.
GCCTGCTGCTTTAATTTTTTCTTCTATTAATTTGTATAATTCGTTCATGGGAAAACCTCAATTCTAAGTTATTTTAAGAAATTATAATATAAACTGCGTTTTAAAACAATGTGATTTTATCACGGAAAGCCTTTGGTAAATTTAGTATATTAAACTCAACAAATAACAAGAGCGCAAAAACAAAAAAGAAAGGTTAAACGGTGGATATATGTACGCAGTATTTAATGACAACTTATCAACAGGAAACGCATTAATCGATGAACAGCACAAAGAAATTATTGAAAAGATCAACAAATTAGTAAACACATGCGAAAACGGCTCATGCCAGATAGAATCAGTACAAATGTTAGACTACTTAGCAGACTACACAGAGAAGCACTTCCAGGAAGAAGAAGCTCTTCAGGAAGAAGTTGGATACCCAGGACTTGTAGAACATAAGAAACGTCATGATGAATTCAGAGTTGCCGTAAAAGAGCTTCATAAAATGTTAGAGGAAGAAGGACCTTCCGAAAAATTTGTAGAAGCTGTTCAGGAAAATGTAACCGACTGGTTATACAGACACATCAAAGGATTTGACTGCTCAGTGGCAACATACATCAATATGGCACATTTACCTGAGAGATTATAAGAACCACCTTTTTCTCACCTATATCCAAAAAGCACTTACCTCAAAACAGGTAAGTGCTTTTTCATAACTTTATTCTTCTGCTTCAACTTCGTCCAACAATCTCATTCCCGCAGTATCTGTAACCGGCAGTGAGAATACAATTGCTTTCGCCTCTGTTTTGATTCCGGCTTCTTTCATAATCGATTCCATAATGGCTTTCTTGTGTTCTGTTTTCGCCACAATAAACACCATTTCTTTTTCAGGAACCAGACTCACACCGAGGAATTTTTCCGCGTGTGCGCCGCCTGTACCTTTCGCATGGATGACCGTTCCTCCAGCCGCATGTACCTTTCTTGCTGCGTCCATTACCTGCTCTATATATCCCTGGTTGGAAATCGCTACCAACAATTCAAACTTTGTATCCTTCAACGATGTCTCCTCTCCTTTCACAAATTCCTGACCACATGTTAAGAATTCCAGCGTCCTCTTTCCTCCAACGCTGCTGATTGGAATGATAAATGCGATTCCCACACCCGGAAGATCAATTTTCATCTGAATCTGCAGCTGACGCTTTACCTGTTTCCATTTTGACTTCGTCAAAAAATGGAACATGACACCTCTCTCCGAGCCGTCTAATCCAAAATAATCCAACACCTGACTGGAAGCAGTTCCAAAGCCCAGCGTTATTGTTGATACAGGAAGTTCCATTTCTTCGTAAAAAGAGGAAAATTTTCGGATAAACTTTCGATCTACGATTGTTACCACCATATATAATTCGTTCATAATTCCCCTCCTTATAAATCGATGATTGCATCATCGTCAAATGCATCCAGACTATATTCTGGTACAACATGTTCTTTCTGTTTGATCATCTGAACCACACCCATAATCTGAATGGTAATGAGAGGAGTCATTGCAACCATAGCTACAACACCAAAAGCATCTGCTACCAGATTACCTCCAACTGCTTCACAAGCTCCCTGAGCAAGCGGCAAAAGGAAGGTTGCCGTCATAGGACCTGAAGCAACGCCACCGGAGTCAAAGGCAATGGCCGTAAAGATTTTCGGCACGATAAATGATAAAATAATTGCAATGGCGTAGCCCGGAATCAAAAAGTAAAGCACCGGTATTCCCGTAAGCACACGGATCATTGCCAATGCAACAGATGCAGACACACCTAATGACAAGGCTGTGCCCATCGCTTTTGCGGAAATTCTTCCATCTGTCAGCTCTTCTACCTGATGATTTAACACATAAACCGCCGGTTCCGCCTTTACAATAAAGTAACCAATCAGTGCTCCGATCGGAATCAGTAAATAACGGAATTTTCCGGATGCAAGTACCGTTCCCAAATAACTTCCTGCAGGCATAAATCCTACATTTGCACCAGTCAGGAAAAGTACCAATCCGATGTATGTATATACCAGCCCTGCAACGATTTTTAAAAGATTACGTTTCGGAAGCCGCAGGGAAACCACCTGGAAAATTCCAAAAAATGCGATAATCGGTAACAGGGAGACCGCAATTTCTTCCATGTAAGCCGGCAGTTCATAGGAAAACATTTTCCAAAGCTCCACCGTTGTTTCCACCTGCGGAATATGGGTTGCTGAACCCGCACCTTCCGAAGGGTTAAAAATCAGACCTAAAATAAGTACCGCCAAAATCGGTCCTACTGAACAGAGTGCTACCAGACCAAAGCTGTCATCTGCAGCATTACGGTCACTTCGGATGGCAGCGATACCGATACCAAGCGCCATGACAAATGGTACAGTCATCGGACCTGTAGTTACACCGCCTGAGTCAAAGGCAACTGCTCTAAAATCTGCTGGCACCTGGGTCGCAAGGATAAATACAATCAGATAAAAGAAAACCAGCATCTTTGACAATGAAATACTATACAAAATTCGAATCATAGACAGCGTGAGAAAAATTCCCACGCCAATGGCAACCGCCAGAATAATCGTCATATTTGGTATAGACGGCACCAGCGCAGCCAGAACCTGCAAATCCGGTTCAGAAATCGTAATCATAACCCCCAGCAAAAAGGAAAGACACACAATGAGCAATACATTTTTACTCTGGGTCATCTTGGCTCCCACTTTTTCTCCCATGAGAGTCATTGACATTTCAGCACCCAATGTAAAAAACATCATACCGAAAATTACCATCACTGCACCTATTAAAAAGCTTAACAAAATACTTGGGGTAAGTGGTGTAATGGTAAAACACAACATCAGCACGATCAGAATAATTGGAGCAACCGCCACCACGGCCTCCATTAATTTACTCCGTAATTTTTGAGTTGGAAAATTCAACACATCACCTCGTTTATAATTTCATACAAATTTTATTATACATGAAAACGGGTAAATTTTTTATAAATATTTTATTAATTCTTAGCATTTCAAACTCCCATTGGTCCCTTGTCATTGAATCTTTAAATCATGTTTTAATTCAACCCTTTGCTTCCTCTGAGTTCTTCTTACGAACAATCACCCTCTTAAATCCTGCGAGCATACCCGGCAGTACAAAGAGGATCAGCAGAATTGCTGACAATGCACCAGTGGCAATTGTACGGCAAATCTGTCCGATGGTCGGATTAGCAGTTGAGTAACCGACAATCCCAACAACAAGCACAATGATCAGACCAGATGTCATGATCGTGTGGATTGAGCCTTTGTATGCTTCGCCAACCGCATCCTTTGTTTCCATATGCCTGCATTTTTCTAAAAAGTAATTGGTAAATAAAATACCATAGTCAATCGTTGCTCCCATCAGGATACATTCTACGATCAGCAGTGCCAGGAAGTAGATGCTGTATCCCTGAAAACCGATGACTGCTACCGTGACATAAACACCGCATTGTACGATCAGTACCAAAATTAATGGTATCAGAAGGTTGCGGAAAGTAATCAATACAATCAGGAAAATTGAAATTGAGGTGAGCATTGTAATCATAGACAGCTCATCATCAAACGTCTGCTTCATCTCGTAGCTCATGGCAGAGTTACCGATCAGGTGAATCTCACCACGAAACTCATTGCTTTGCTCATGAATTTGGGAAATCAAAGCTGTCGTTTCCTCTGATTCCACAGGTAACGTGGTGTAAATAATCATGCGGGAATGATCTTCAGACTTTAACATCTCGATACCATCATTCAATGTCACTTTCACATCGGAAATCTGGCTGCGCATCTCATCATCGACAAAAGATGCAAAACGTTCATCTTCCAGAACATAATCACACAAATGATTAAACAGCTGTTCAATGGATAATTTCCATGCAGGATCCGAATTTTGCTGTGCAGCATAGTAAAAATACAAAAGCTCTACCTGATTCGCATCTAACTCATCAGTCAATGCACTGAGAATTTTCTGTGTTTCAGATGCTGTATATTTCTTTCCTGATACCACTGCATCGATCATCGTCTTTGCACTGGTCAGCATTTCCTTATTATCTTCATCAAGCATATCTGCAAAGTCTTCATCGGTCAGCACATCGCTGATCAGGAAATTTACCAGCTGCTGAATAGACATTTTCCAGGAAGAGGTATCTCCGTGTTTGCTGATATACAGCAGGTATAACTGCTCAAGCTGACTGCCATCCATCTCTAATAATTCTGCCAATGCAGAAGGGCTATACGATGTGCCATTGATCGTACCCTCCATGAGACCCTGCATCATAGACAATTGATCCGTGATATCACCATCCAGCATAGAATCAAAGGTGTCCATATTGTCCACAAGGAAGTTGACCACAGCCTGTAAAGAAAGTTGCCAGTTATCAGAAGCACCTGTACTTGCATCATGATAAGTAAACAATATTTTCAGCATCTCCTTATCCATGTCCAGTATTGATGCCAATTTTGAATAAGAAAAATCGGTATCATTGATCGTGCCCTTCATTAATTTCTGCATCATTTTTAACTGCGACTTGGTTTTACTATCGAGGAAACCAGACATCGTAGAATCTTCCAGAACGAAATCCACCATTTCCACCATCGACATCGTCTTGTCTGAGATATTCTCACTACCGTAGTACAGGCGGAAAATCAATGTGATCATGCCCTCATCCATGCCGAAGGT
>CAZYUZ010000182.1:0-4613 GCA_964650775.1 uncultured Lachnoclostridium sp.
AACGCTCGTTAGCCTTACCTGCATCCAAAATAGCTTTAGCAGATTCAAGAGCCTTTGATACGATCTAGTCTTGTATAGGCACTGCCCGACATGTGAAGATCACGAAGACGCAAATACAACATCGCATCCTCACCCATAAGATTTAAAGTCGTACCAACTGGAATCCCCATATGTGTAGCCGTGTATTCATCCGAGACGGTCACTTCCACTCCACCAATTGCGTCATTTATCTCCATGATAGCTTCTATATTGATGGATACATATCCATTTATGGTGGTGTCTGGAAACAGTTCTTCCACTCGATCTACTGTCAGTTCACAACTTTTTTCCAGACCGTCTGCATATGCATATTGCAGACAAATCTGTGTCTTCTCTCTTCCCAAATACTCCAGTTTTCGATTGTATTTCTCAATCGTCACCATGGTGTCTCGTGGAACTATAACGATATTCACTTCATCCGTTTTCGGATCAAAAGAAATCAAAAAAATTCCATCTGCTTGTCCGATACTATCGGTTTCTGGATGAGGCTCATCCATATCAACCTGCTTATCAACACCCATACATAGAATTGTGATTTTATCAAGCTTTTCCATGGATGACTTAAGACCTGTATCGAAAAAACCTGTAATCACATATAATAACGCACTGCAACCAATACCAGCGACCAGCAAAATCACCACTACAAGTGCAATGGTTCTATTTTGTCTATTGTCAAAAAAATCCTTCATATACTTTTTCGTTCCTCTTTATACCTCTTGCCAATCTCGCAAACTAAACACCACACCAGCTACTACAAGGATTGCCAACGCAACTATCACATATGAGCCTACTATCCTTGGGTTCAAAATATAATTGTAAATGTTGAACGGATTCAGCCATGAAAACGGACACAGAAAACGCATCTGCTTCAACATTCGAGCAACTTCCATGGTCTGCTGCGCATTAATCATCTGCTCAATCTGATTATGACCAATCATTTGAGGAATCTTATACACATTCCCTAATACAAAAGAAACACCCATAATAGCAAGTGCAAAATCCACACCATGCATACTATAAGATTGTACTGTTCCATATAAAACAGAGATAGCCACTATCAGGACGACTACTCCAGCACCCAGGCCTGCCACACTCGTCAATATAGCATATACACTAGAATAAACTGCCGCACCATATCCTTTTAAAAGAAAACTACTAGCAAAAAATAATTCTGCACTATATATTCCCCAGGTCAACAATGCCACTAAAAGCACTATTAGCACTGTTACACCAAAATACATCCACACACTCATGGTCTGCACATAAAGGAAACTAAATGCACCCTGCTCTACACTCTTTCGCATAGCATGTACACTGTGTCCTATAATCGTTCCCATTACAATTAAGTTTAACACCATTATGATAAGAAAAAACACCTCTATATTTGCTGGAAATTGATGCAAAGCCTGCATACCTATCATTTCTAGCATAGCTGTAGCGAGCACCTGCTCGTTCTCAATCATTTCCAGTTCTTTCGCAGCCAATGCTTCGCCTAGTACCTGTGATAAAACAATCGTTATCACTATCATTCCAGCAAAAGCCAGTGCTGTCTTTATTAAATAAATTATTTCATGTGCTATTTTGCTTTTTATCATAACGCTAATTTTACATCCACCTTGTGTAATCTTTGTTTATCATCTCTTCTAATGTGAGGCTTTCTATCTCCACATCCGAAGCATTTATCAAACGCAAAATCTCCATTAAAGATCTAGTCTGTCTGTTCTTATTATAAATGAAAGTCATTCTACCATTTCGTTTTGCCACAGGATTCCCCAAAAGACTCTGTGCTAAAGCCGTTTCTCTCGCAGGCAGGGTAATCGCTTTCTGTACATCCAAGTAATCTGCAATGGACCCAGCATCAACCACACTACCATCCCTCATATATATGTACTTATTACAATATTCCCAAACCATCTTTGATTCTGTACATGTAATCAAAATAGAAACACTCCTGCTACTTAAGTATTTCAAAAACTCTAATAATTTCTTGCTACTTTCTAAGGTCATAAAATTGAAAGGCTCGTCTAGAATCAATAGTTTTGGATTCGTTACCATGGCACCTATAATCATCGTAAGCTTGTTTTCATTATAAGTCATCTCCGGCAAACGACAATTCATATCCACGTCAAAATATTCACACATATCCACGACATCCTCTTCCTGATAATCAGGATATGTCCTTGCCAATGTCTTAAAATATTGTTTTGCAGTTATATTCTCCATGCAAACAGAATCTGGCACAAAGCGAATCTGTTTTTTCTCATTTGCCGTTAGTCTACGAACGTCTTTTTCCTGATACAAAATCTCTCCATCATAAAAATGGTGCAAGCCCATAAGCTGATAAATGAGTGCAGTCTTCCCTGCATCATCTGGGCCAAAGCAAATCACAAAATCTCCTTCATCCATATGAAGTGAAATATCCTTTAAGGCAAATATTCTGCTGTACTTTTTATTTAAATGAATGATATCTAACACTTTTGTTCCTCACTTATCAGTAATATGTCCATATCATTTATATGTAATGCTTCTCTTTTAACTCTTTTATGTGCTCGTCCATAGATATGATTCGATTACCATCTTTCCAGTACTCATCAAGCAAGATATCTTCATTTACAAAGGACGCAAGTTTCGACAGAAAATCCTCTTGATCCCCAGCTTTAAAAACAAATTGCTTGGAAGCCGTCAGCTCTTGTGCGCCACCAAGATTACTACTCAATACAGGAATACCATGTGCCTTCATCTCAATCGCAACCTGTGGCAAATTATCCTCCCAAAGAACAGGAACGATACCCAACTGCACATTCTTTAAAATCTCTTCCAAAGAATCCCTACTATATCCATCGTAAAGTTTTACTTCTGCAAACTTCTCTTTTAACCCCTCGATTCGCAATCTAGCTGCTTCATCCGATACCTTCGACGCAAACGTAACACGTACCTTCTTCGCAACCTCTGGACGCATATTCTCCAACGCCTCTAGCATAAAATAAAAGCCTTTGGCCGCACGCATATAGCCCAAATATATGATTCCAAACGTTTGTCCATCATATGGATAACTGGATTTTCTTTTTTGAAAAGAAGCCACATCCGAACCTATATAGCTCACGGATATTTTTTCTTCTGAAAATCCCTTTGAAATCGCAATTTCAGCCACACGTTTTGATACTGCTAAAATGCAATCCATATAGCAATTCAAATACTCGACATTTTTCTGCTGAAACTTTGCAAAAATCTCTCCATATCTCTCCAATTTATCCTCGGAGAAATCTTTTCGAAATATCTTACTATGATATGCGCAAACATTCTCAAAAAACTTCTGCTTATGCAAGTCCCATTTTGACACACCATCATGCGAAGCCTGATATGTGATACTTTGATTATACTTCACCTTGAACTTGTAAATATCTCTCTGCATACATTTTGCACACTCTCTATTACAAGTAACTTCCGGACAATTTTCCTTATCCTCTTTCCAAAGCATAACTGCTGGACAAAATGGAAAATAATTATGTAATGAAAAAACAAATTTCGTCTGTGGAAACTCATCTTTTAATTCTAAAACGCTTAATGATAATCCCTCTAGGTTCTGAAAATGTATAACATCCACTCCGCCTATTTCATTTAAAAAATTTCTAATTATATCTTTTAGGATTCTATCTTCTAAGTAGTCATCTAAAAACGGAAACATCACTCGAGCAGAAGATAATACTGGAGAATTTACCACTTGATAACTTTTGCATTTTTCACCATAAATATTTGTAGTGGCTTCGATATATGTATCTCTGCGCTTTCGATTATAAGCGCGTCCAGAACTCAAAAAAAATAACTCAACATCATTATCTGCGTACAAACTTTTTATAACATTATTGGTATATACAGTTACACCACCACCCTTATTCTCTTTTTCATCGAATGGAATCCAATTATAAATTAATATTTTCTTCATCTAATAGCTCCACTTCATACATCCCAGAGATATAGATATTTATCATCATTTCCTAAATAATCTCTAACCTCTGGAATAAGCGGTCTCCCAATGCCAACTACAATCTTCTTACTATTATCTATTTGACTATGTTTAAACACAGGGTAACCCCACAACTTTTGCTCTGGTATGTTTTGATTATCCGAAACCACAAATCCCAATAACTTTTCTGAAGCTTTGAAAAACACAAGGTAAAGTTCTCTCGCAATAATTCCAGTTCCATATATATAAAATGAATCATCATCAACCCATTCATACAATTCTTTTTCTCGAATTGTTGTTTCGTAAAACTTTACCTCTCGTTCCGTAATTTCTTTTTCGAATTCTATAACTTCTTGTAAACTAATATCTTGACCATATTTTCTATTGCAACTAGAAAGTATGAGATTCACATCATAATTCGTATTGCAGTAAATATAATGCAAACCATTTAATATTGCATCTCTATCATTGAGCGTTTTATCAAAACATTTCCGTTTGAACAATGGTAACTGGTATTCTCTCATGCAACGATATGCACTTTCATATACATCATATAAATTTGTATTCGCATATGCTCCATGCGAATATCCGTTACGCTTTAACTCTGCAA
>CAZYUZ010000183.1:0-2199 GCA_964650775.1 uncultured Lachnoclostridium sp.
TGATTGTGTTTTCCAACAGATTCTTGGCGTTATAAGGATTGGATTTCCTTCAAAGTCGCAGAAAATATCTACTACATATTCCACGCCTTTGATAAATGGTCGGATTACATATTCCTCCATCCTGTTTACATACAATTCCAGTTCTTCCCAATCGAATACCACATAAGGACTTTGTCCATTTGGCTCTTTCGGCATAATAAAACACGGAAATTCTCCATCGTACTGAGTCCAGTCCCGACATATTTTCGGTGTTCTGTATCCACAGCCTTCAAACAGATTTATTGTAAGCTCTATTTCTTTACAAATAGAAATTACCTCATCTCTGCTGAGTAACACTCTTGTACCTGCAAATGCTTCTCTATTTTTGGCTAATGCCAGTAAATCCATTTCATTCACAGGAATGAGTAAATTTATTTTTTCTTTCCTACATATTTCTGCCAGCATGCTGATATCATTTATGTCTTTTTCACTACCCACTTCACATATTTCAGCTGAATCTATTCCATAGATTTTCAAGTTCTTGTCTACTGCCAATGCAGCTTCTTGAAATGCCTGTATCAAGTTTCTCTGTTTTTCTTCATTTGTAAATAAGAGTCTAATTTCTTCCATGATGTCCTCCTACTTATATGAAATTTGTCATCCAAATTTTATGCTGAATGATAGGTTGTTACAATTTCCTGTACCACATCTCGAATTTTTGTATCATTCTTATACGCACGATCCATCAGTACCTTTAATTGTTTTAAGAAGATATCTTCATCAAACGGAATTGGGTAACCGATATGAATCAAATCATTTGGCGTGGTTTGCATGCCTTCTTCAGCCATTAGTTTCTCTTCATATAGCTTCTCACCCGGACGAAGTCCTGTATATTCAATCTGAATATCTACATCCGGTCTCAATCCGGAAAGTTTGATAAGATTTCTTGCAAGGGTATCTATTTTCATTGGTTCACCCATATCCAAAACAAATATTTCACCACCTTTTGCGTAGGTTCCTGCCTGTAGGACAAGGCTTACTGCCTCTGGTATCGTCATAAAATAACGGATAATATCTGGATGGGTTACCGTTACCGGTCCACCTGCCTCAATCTGCTTTTTAAACAATGGAATAACAGAGCCATTGCTTCCTAATACATTTCCAAAACGTACTGCTACAAACTCAGTTTTGATATCTTTCAAACTTGGAGTTTCTTCTGTCATTTCTTCGTCTATATCCTCTGCATGTGCATATAAAAGTGGAATCTCTGATACTCTGTTTTCTTTTATCATACGGTCAAAAGTCTGAACAATCATCTCACAAAGACGCTTACTTGCACCCATGATGTTTGTCGGATTTACTGCTTTATCTGTACTGATCAGCACAAATCTTTCACAGCCATTCATCATAGCTGCGTATGCAGTCTTGTATGTACCAATTGCATTATTTTTGATTGCTTCACATGGACTATCCTCCATCAGTGGCACATGCTTGTGTGCAGCCGCATGATACACAATCTGTGGTTTATATTTTTCAAACACTTGATTTACTTTTCTACTGTCACGGACAGAACCGATGATTACGCTCATATTGAGGTATGGATATTTCTTTTTTAATTCATTTTGAATATCGTAAGCATTGTTTTCATATACATCAAAGATAATAAGTTTCTCTGGTCCATGTTCTGCAATCTGTCTACACAACTCGCTGCCAATGGAACCTCCACCACCCGTTACCAGGATTGTTTTACCCTTTAACTCTTCGAAAATCTGCATCAGATCAACCTTAATAGTTTCTCTTCCAAGCAGATCTTCAATGGATACGTTTTTCATTGCCTTAACACTGACTTCACCAGTTACAAACTGATAAACACCCGGTAAATTTTTCAGTTCACAGCCTGTTTCCTTACAGATATTCAAAATTTCTCTTCTATCTTCTGCCCGACAACTTGGAATCGCTACATAAATCTTTTCGATTCCATATTTGCCTACTGCATAAAGGATGGATTCTCTTCCTCCTACTATGGGCACACCTTCTATATCACGATTCCATTTATTACGATTGTCATCTATGATGCAGACCACCAAGTCTTCTGATTCTTTTGCATGCATAAGTTCTCTTAATATTATCTGCCCTGCAGAACCTGCACCAATAAGCATTACCTTTTTGGTATTTGCTCTATTCACATACGCATCACGCTTACTTTTCTCCAGCAAGATA
>CAZYUZ010000183.1:2299-4575 GCA_964650775.1 uncultured Lachnoclostridium sp.
GATACAAATGACTGCATACGGCAATATAAATTTTGCATACGGCATTAGGTATTCTTTCGGAATTGAACCAAACTTCCCATCAAAACGAAGCCATAACGCCGCAAAATACGAAAAGCAGATTGCAATAAAATCATATACCATAAGATAGGCAGAGATTCTGTGCCAATGCAATGCTTTATTATCCCCTTTTACTTCTTTCATCTCATTGTTTTTTTCATAATTCTTAGACATTTGTTATTACTCCCATTACCACACCATACCAATTGCATTCAGTTTTTCAACTTGCTGTTCATTCAATGGTGCGGCACCTTTTTTCACTCCATGAAAGGTGTTTCTCTGATTAGCAACCCACACACCGAGATTCAAACCATCTTCTGATACAAAATGATACGGTACTTTCAGATTGCCATGTTCATTAAAATACTTTTCTGCCGCCAAATAATTTGTTTCCCACTTACTACTGTGTCTATCCCAGACCATTCCTAGCGACTCCAAAGTCTTCATCTGTTCTTCTGTAAGTGTTCCATTCTTTTGTTTTCTTCGAATGTTGCTAACCCACTTTCCAAGGGCATACCCATCCTCTGTGACATATCTCGCTTGAACGTATGCAGTTCCAAAGGTGTCCTTATATTGTTTCAGTGCATTGACACCTCGGTTCCAGCTTCGATCCGAGCCATTTTCCCACTCCATGCCGAGCAAATTCAAACGATCTTTTTTCTCTTGCGTAAGATTTCCCGGAATGTTTCCAGCATTTACACGTCTCTGTGTTTGTAACCACATGCCAAGTGTAAGACCATCGTCCGTGACATAGGATTTTGGCACACGCAGATGTCCGTATTTCTGATAATACTGCATAGCAGCAACGTAATAATATTCCCAGCCGGCAGACAGATTTCTGGAAAGCTGTGTAAACAATTCTCTGCAATCTCGAACTTCATCAAAGATGCGAAATTGTTCTTTAAAATGTTCTCTATGTTCATAGGAATCCGGCATAAATTCAAACGCTGTCTCAATCTGATTTTGTAAAGAATCAATGGAATAGAGACTGTCAAAATTATTGACAATATCAAAAATGAGTGGATTTTTTTCTTTCCTTCCTGCAGACAGAGCACGTCCAATCTGTTGAAGATAAATAATCGGAGATACGGTTGGACGAAGCAAAATCACTCCATCAATATCATCCACATGAATTCCTTCATTTAACATATCTATACAGTATAAAAGTCGCAGATGTTCACTGTCATCTGCTTTAAAATCAGCAAACGCTTTACTGGTTTCCGGATTGTCATAATATACTGCATATACATGTGGTTTTTCATCCACCAAATGAAACCATTCTTTCACATGTGACACCATATCTTCCATATGTTCTTTATTAGCGCAAAATACGATATATTTGCCACCATGTTTCTGCATGTGGCGAGCAAAGATAGTATCAAGTCCTTCTGCATGCTCTAATGCACGTCGCAAATCCTCTAAAAGTTTTTGATTTTCTTTCTGCATGGCAGGATTTCTTGCACTGTCTATTCTCTTCTGTAATTCTTTTAATTCTTCCTGATAGGAATACATAGAAATAACATACTGTGGTGTTGGAAGTATTTCCTTTGCAATAGCTTCACCTAATGTAATTTCTGAAGCTATTACACCATCAAAAAGTTCTGTAGCCATATCTCTCTGCCCATCCAAAAAACGGATACTTGTGGCAGATAAACCAAGAAGCTTTGCATCTGGATTTATTTCCAAAAGTTTTCTAACACTTTTACCCCACTCTACCGCACCGCAACGATGAAATTCATCCAAAATGATGTAATCTGGCCTTAGATCTTCTATCAATTCTTCATTCATCATTAATTTAGAATACGTCATGAATCTTATATTTTTCGTCGTTTCCCAGCTTTCGACGTCCTCTCGTTTCAGATTTTCTCGCTGGGTCTGATAAATATACTCACTAGGTGCGAGCCAAAGAATATTTTTCTCAAAATGTTCTACCGCTAATTGAAAAGCGATAAACGATTTTCCCGTGCCAGTAGGATGAATGATGGCTGCTTTTCCTTCCTCATCCATTAATCTTACTGCAGCATCGTATGCTTGCTTATTATGAAGAAATAATTTCAAGCCTTTCACCACCAATCTAAACTCTCATACTATATCATAATTGAACTCTAGTTCCTTTTAATTCAAAACATTTTTTATTTTACTATATAATATCTTAAAATTCAAGAATTTTGACAATTTAGTTACATAGCAAGCATTGCATCCTTACGGACACATTTACA
>CAZYUZ010000184.1:0-4506 GCA_964650775.1 uncultured Lachnoclostridium sp.
ACTGGGCATTCATGGAAGGCTTATCTGATGAAGAAAGAGCAATCTTCGAAGAAGGCTTTGCACTTATTAACACAGTTCAGAGAGAAGAATGGACAAAAGCAGTTGACGCAGCAAAGGAACGTGCTGCAAATGATCAGGGTGTAGAATTCTTATATCCGGATACAGCTCCATTCCAGGAAGCATGTGCTCCATTACACGAAGAAGTAATCAGCGGAAACGAAACATTAGAAACAATTTACGCTAAGATTCAGGAATACAACGAAATGTATCGCACAGCAGAATAAGGAGGTAAATATGACTCAGCTTAGAAAATTATTAGACAAAGTGCTGAACGTACTTGCCGGCGTAAGCTTTATTGCAATGGTAGTCCTTACATGCTGGCAGGTATTTACACGTTACATCTTATCTAATCCTTCATCATGGTCTGAAGAATTAGTAGGTTATTTATTTGCATGGATGTCTCTCTTTGGAGCAGCTTTAGTTACTGGTGAGAGAGGTCACATGAATATTCCAATTCTTGTAGAAAAATCTAAACCAGCAGTTCAGAAAGTGCTTGGTATTTTTGCAGAAATTATCGCATGCAGCTTCGCTATCATTATCCTGGTATACGGTGGTGTTCAGATCACAAGCCTTGCGATGGGACAGATGACATCTTCTCTTGGCGTACCTATCGGTGTATTCTATGTTGTTATGCCGGTATGTGGTGTTTTAATTGCACTTTATACAATCATTAACATCTATGAACTTGCAACAAACAAAATTGGTGCAACAGTAGATGATGAAGTAGCACAGGCGATTAAGCATGTAGAAGAAGAAAAAGCAAAGGAGGCACAGCAGTAATATGGCAATTCAGGCATTATTAATTATCTTAGTTGTTATGGCGGTGTTCCTCGTTATTGGTGTACCAATCTCTTATGCAATCGCAATCGCATCATTAACAGCTATTTTACAGACTGTACCATTAGATGTATCAGTATTAACAGCAGCTCAGAGAACATTCGTTGGTATGAGCAAATTCTCTTTAACAGCGATTCCATTCTTTATCTTAGCTGGTAACTTTATGAACCAGGGCGGTATCGCTAAGAGACTTGTAGATTTCGTTATGGCAATCCTTGGTAAATTACCAGGTGCGCTCCTCGTAACAAACGTTGGTGCGAACGCACTTTTCGGAGCGATCTCCGGTTCTGCTTCCGCAGCTGCAGCAGCTGTAGGCAGCATGGTACTTGAAGGTGAAGAAGAAATGGGTTATGACCCTGCAATCGGTGCAGCAACAAACGGTGCTTCTGCTCCTTCAGGACTTCTGATTCCTCCATCAAATGCTATGATTACATACTCCTTAGCATCAGGTGGTACATCCGTAGCAGCATTATTCCTTGCAGGATATATTCCAGGTATCATCTGGGCAATTGCTTGTGTTATCGCAGCAATCATCCTTGCTAAGAAAAAAGGCTACAAAGGTCTTCCAGGCAAATTTGACTGGGCGAACTTAGGAAAAGCTACAATCGCAGCGATCCCTGCATTATCTCTGATCGTTGTAGTTATCGGCGGTATCATCGCAGGTGTATTCACGGCTACAGAAGGTTCTGCAATCGCAGTTGTTTACTCTTTAATCCTTGGTTTCTGCTACAAGAACCTGAATTTAAAGAGTGTATGGAAGATTGTTGTTGATTCGGCAAAGATGTCCGGTATGGTTATTTTCTTAATCGGTGTTTCTAACATCCTCGGATGGGTTATGGCGTTCACACAGATTCCACAGGCTATCTCAGCAGCGCTGTTAGGAATTACAAACAACAAGTACATTATCCTGTTGATCATGAACGTAATCCTCTTAATTGCAGGTACATTCATGGACGTAACACCAGCGATCTTAATCTTCACACCATTATTCCTGCCAATCGTTAAAACATTTGGTATGGATCCAATCCACTTTGGTCTTGTTATTGTTTACAACTTATGTATCGGTAATATCACACCACCAGTTGGTAACACATTATTCGTAGCGATCAAGGTTGGCAGAACAACACTTGGAAAGGTTATGCCTTACATGTTAGTATTCTACGCATTCATCTTAATCGGTCTGTTACTTGTTACATACATTCCAGCGGTGTCCTTAGGACTTCCAATGATGATGGGTATGGTATAAGAATTTGTCTTAAAAATGGTTTACTCCCGTGGCGATATGCCGCGGGAGTTTTTTTGTGCAGATATTTAGAATCAAATATTTTTGAACAGCAAAAAACCACCAGTTGGTCAGACTGATGGCTCCTGCTATGATTAAATAATAAGGATTAGGATTTGGCTGTTTAATCGTACAGAGATGCTCCGTACTTGATTTTATTCTTGATCTTCTGTGCAAGTACCATGACAAGGTATACCATAATTACAATTGAAGATCCACCACCTAAAAGTGCAAAGATTGCAACGACTGGATACATTAAAAATTCCATAACTATTCTCCTCCAGGACTGCATACTACTGAGAAAATATGCGGTTTTTTACTCTGAATGAATTCTAGCAAAAGGAAATTTTTGATTCAATAAGGATGGAACCCCCTTAACCGAGTCTTTGCTGGAAATAAAATTTATTAACCGATTCTTAACCAAACCGATAGTTTATAGTTATTTTAGAAAATATTTTAGCACTCACTATTGACGAGTGCTAACAAAAGTGTTATGTTAACACTGTGAGAAAGCTTAAACTAGAAAAAACAGGAGGGCAAGTTTATGAACATCAGTAAATTTACACAGAAATCAATTCAGGCAATTAATAATCTGGAAAAGATCGCCTATGATTTTGGTAATCAGGAAATCGAACAGGAACATTTACTCTATAGTTTATTACATCAGGAAGACAGCCTGATCTTAAAGCTGGTCGAAAAGATGGAAATTCACAAAGAGCACTTCCTGAACAGATTAGATGATTATATCGGAAAACGTACAAAAGTATCCGGCGGGCAGCCATATGTGGGGCAGTACCTGAATAAGGCATTGGTAAGTGCAGAAGATGAAGCGAAAGCCATGGGGGATGAATACGTTTCCGTGGAGCATTTGTTCTTGAGCATATTAAAGAATGAAAGTCCGTCCATGAAACAATTCTTCCGTGAATATGGTATTACAAGAGAACGCTTTTTACAGGTACTTTCCACCGTTCGTGGCAATCAGAGAGTTGTCAGCGACAACCCGGAAGCGACCTATGATACCTTAAATAAATATGGTTATGATCTTGTGGAACGTGCCAGAGACCAAAAATTAGATCCGGTTATCGGTCGTGACAGTGAAATTAGAAATGTGATTCGTATTTTGTCCAGAAAAACGAAGAATAACCCGGTACTGATCGGGGAACCAGGCGTTGGTAAAACGGCAGTGGTGGAAGGTCTTGCCCAGCGAATTGTACGCGGCGATGTGCCGGAAGGCTTGAAAGACAAAAAGCTGTTTGCACTTGATATGGGCTCTTTGGTAGCCGGTGCAAAATATCGTGGGGAATTCGAAGAGCGTTTAAAAGCAGTTTTGGAAGAAATCAAGAAAAGTGATGGTCAGATTATTCTTTTCATTGATGAACTGCATCTGATCGTGGGCGCAGGAAAGAGTGACGGTGCAATGGATGCTTCCAATATGTTAAAACCAATGCTTGCCCGTGGAGAACTTCACTGCATTGGTGCAACAACGCTGGATGAGTACCGTCAGTATATTGAAAAGGATGCAGCACTGGAGAGAAGATTCCAGCCGGTTATGGTAGATGAGCCGACGGTAGAAGATACGATTTCTATTTTGCGTGGTCTGAAAGAACGCTATGAAGTATTCCATGGCGTAAAGATTACCGATGGTGCACTGGTAACAGCGGCAACACTATCCCACAGATATATTTCAGACAGATTTTTACCAGATAAGGCAATTGACCTTGTGGATGAGGCATGTGCGCTCATTAAAACAGAACTTGATTCCATGCCGGCAGAGCTGGACGAATTACAGCGTAAAGTTATGCAGTTGGAGATTGAAGAAGCTGCACTTAAAAAGGAAACAGACAATTTAAGCAAAGACCGACTGGAGAATCTGCAGAAAGAGCTTGCAGAGCTTCGAGATGAATTTAATATTAAGAAAGCACAGTGGGATAATGAAAAATCAGGTGTGGAACGACTTTCCAAGCTTCGTGAAGACATTGAAGCAATGAATAAGGAAATCGCTTTAGCCCAGAGAAATTATGATCTGGAAAAGGCTGCGGAATTACAGTATGGCAAATTGCCACAGCTTCAGAAACAGCTGGAAATCGAAGAAGAGAACATCAAAAATCAGGAAATGACACTGGTACATGAGAGTGTGACCGATGAGGAAATCGCTAAAATCATTTCCCGTTGGACTGGAATCCCGGTGGCAAAGCTGACAGAGAGTGAACGAAATAAAACGCTTCATCTGGACGATGAACTGCACAAACGCGTCATCGGTCAGGAAGAAGGCGTTACGAAGGTCACAGAAGCGATCATCCGCTCCAAAGCCGGTATCAAAGATCCGG
>CAZYUZ010000185.1:0-4505 GCA_964650775.1 uncultured Lachnoclostridium sp.
TCATGAATATTATCAGACGTAATATCACGTTCACTACTCCAGCTTTCAGCCCATTCTGCGTGCTTTGCAAGTGTCTCATCGTCCCAAAGATTCTGATGATTTAATATTGCTTCTTCCAACTGCAGCATTTCTTTCTTCAAACGTGCCGGAAGTACAGCAAGACCCATCACTTCAATGAGTCCGATGTTTTCTTTTTTAATATGATGATACTGAGCATGCGGATGATATACACCCATTGGATGTTCCTCTGTGGTGATATTATTGCGCAATACCAAATCTAATTCATAAAGCCCTTCTTTGAATCTTGCAATAGGAGTAATTGTATTATGTGGTGTACCTTCAGTTTCACTGAAAATAAAGGCTTCTTTGTCAGTATATCCTCGCCAGCAGTTCAAAATATAATCTCCTGCCTCTGCAAGTTCATAAATATTTTTTCCTGTCAAACGTATCACCGACAGTGGCCATCGAATAACACCTGCTGTTACAGTCGGATATTTTTTTAATTCCACATACTTTTCATATGGTGCCTTTGCCATAGCAAATACATAGTTACCACCCTGAAAATGGTCATGACTTAATATAGATCCTCCTACAATTGGAAGGTCTGCATTAGAACCTGCGGTATAATGAGGGAACTGTTGTACAAAATCAAGCAATTTTATAAAAGTAGATTTGTCAATCTTCATAGGAATATGTTCCTTGTTGAAGATGATACAGTGCTCATTATAATAAACATATGGAGAATACTGTAAATAATAATCTTCTTCGTTTAAAATCAATGGAATAATTCTATGGTTCTGTCTTGCCGGATGATTAAAGTTCCCCGCATATCCCTCATTTTCTCTGCACAACAAACAGCTTGGATATCCGCTTTTCTTTGCTTTACCGGCTTTTGCAATATCCCTAGGATCCTTTTCAGGTTTTGAAAGATTAATGGTAATATCAATCGGTCCATATTCCGTTTCCGTGACCCATTTTTCATCTTTTGCAATACGATCCTTGCGGATATAATTGGTTGCCTGACTGAATTTATAGTAATAATTTGTTGCCTGTTTTGGGGATGCTTCATACAATTCGTTAAATGTTTTTTGTACATGCGATGGCGGAGGTGTAAGAATCCCCATAATTTTTGTATCAAATAAATCTTTTGCCGTTATAGTATCTTCTTCCAGGATTCCTTCTTTTAACGCATACTCCAAAAAGTCATCTAAAATCTCATGCAATGGTCGAACATTTCTCTTTTCCGATGGTTTCTGATATTCATTCAATTTAAATAATTCCAACAAACGATTTACCACGTATACTTCATCCACAGGTTCTACCAGCCCATTGCAAATTCCATAAGACATCAATTCACTGATTAATCCATTAATCATAGCTCCTTCTCCTATTCACCATATCCATTTGGATTGTTACTCTGCCATCTCCATGTATCTTCACACATTTCTGCGATACCATAGTTTGCCTTCCATCCAAGATCTTCTGCAGCTTTTTTCGGATTGCAATAACAGGTTGCAATATCTCCGTCCCTACGAGGTTTTATTTCGTATTTAATTTCATGACCACATGCTTTTTCAAAAGCCGCAACCACCTGAAGTACACTATATCCGTTACCAGTTCCTAAATTGTAAACTTCAACACCTGGATTTTCACAAAGCTTTTCAATTGCCTTTACATGTCCATCCGCAAGATCGACCACATGGATATAATCTCTGACACCTGTTCCATCCGGTGTATCATAATCGTTACCGAACACACCTAAACATGGTCTCTTTCCAACTGCTACCTGTGCAACATATGGAACAAGATTGTTTGGAATCCCTTTCGGATCTTCCCCAATCATGCCACTCTTGTGAGCACCTATCGGGTTAAAATAACGGAGTAAAATCACATTCCATTCTTTATCTGATGTATGAATATCTGTAAGCACCTGTTCTAACATGCTTTTTGTCCAACCATACGGATTTGTCGGTTTTCCCTTTGGACATCTTTCCGTAATTGGAATCTGTGCAGGATCACCATAAACAGTTGCAGAAGAACTGAATACAATATTTTTTACGCCATGAGCTCTCATCACATCGCAAAGTACCAAGGTCCCTGTCATATTATTATGATAATATTCAATCGGTTTTTGTACTGATTCACCTACTGCTTTATATCCTGCAAAATGGATGACTGCATCAATTTCATTTTCATCAAAAATCTTTGTTAAAGCCTCTTTGTCTAAAATATCCACCTCATAGAATTTGACAGTTTTTCCTGTGATTTTTTCAACTCGTTCTAATGCAATCGGACTTGCATTATACAAATTGTCCACAACAACAACTTCATACCCTGCATTTAATAATTCTACACATGTATGGCTGCCAATATAACCGGCCCCACCTGTCACTAAAATCCTTCTCATCTTTTTTCCTCCGATTAAATAACCTTCATACCACCAAATTTACGAATTTTTAACACGCTGCATGAACCTTCCCCAAATAATCGGTCCATATTTTTTTGATATCTTTCAACAGCCTCATTCTTAACAAAGGCTTGAATGGTTCCCGCAAATCCTCCACCATGAACACGACACACACCGTCACTTCCTAATATGGTATCGCTGATTGCAAGAGCGATAGAAACATTTTGGTTCTGAACATCATGATTTGTATATACATTTTGTAAATACTTAAAAGATGAATCTCCTGATGCTTTTACAACACGCAGAAATTCTTCAAATGCTTCATTTTTTAATGCTTCTACTTCCTGCTGTACTCTTACATTTTCACTCACAAAATGCAGGGCACGTAAATAAGCTCTGTCCCCAGCTTTTTCACGAATTTCTGCAGATCTCTCAAAAAGTTCTTCCATTTTTACACCATGAAGCACTTCTTTTCCAAAAATTGCTGCTACTGCTTTCATTTCTGCTGGTACCGCAGCATAATCAGGCGTTAAATCCGCATGAGAACCTTTTGTATCGGTGATGCATAAACTATATCCATATTTCCCAAGATCACAGCTAACGCCTTCAATCACAGGATTTTCCTTATCTGCAAAATCAATATGTACTAAATTTCCGACTGAGCACGCCATCTGATCCATCAGACCGCATGGTTTTCCAAAATAAATATTTTCTGCATACTGTCCTATAATCGCGATTTCTACAGGCGATACCTTCATATCATTATATAATCCTGAAAGAATTGTCCCAATCAGTGTTTCAAATGCTGCTGAAGATGAAAGACCTGCACCAATCAAGACATCACTTGTAATATAGGTCTGAAATCCACCAATCTGATAATCTCTATTTACAAATCCAGCTAATACGCCTTTTATCAAAGCTACTGTTGTTTCTTTCTCTTCTTGTTTTAATTCTAAGTCGCTCAAATCAATGGTAATCATCGGGTAATTGTCAGAAACAACCTTTACGATTCCTTCTTTTAGTGGCTTGACAATTGCGATTGCATCTAAGTTAATAGACGCAGCTAATACTTCTCCATTCTGATGATCTGTATGATTTCCACCGATTTCGCTTCGCCCTGGTGCACTATAAATCTCCACATCATCATTACCATAGATTTCTTGATATTTTGCAATAGCATCTACATAACGTTTTCTCTGATAATCCAGTTTATTTTTGTCCAAATAAATATCCATCAATAACTGATCATTCTTTTTACTTTCAAAAAGTTCTTTTAAAATTTCTATCTGACTCATAGCCACACCTCCGTTTTATGCACATCAAGGGTACTGTAGCTCTACAGTACCCTTGCTTTGTTATAATTAAAATTCCAGATTCATTCCTGTTTCTTTATTAAATAAATGCGCAACGCTTCCTGTAAATGTAAATCCGATTTCTTTACCCATACCAACTGTTTCATTATCCAATGTAGGCACAATTAAAATCACATCCTGTCCATCATATGTAACATGATAGTGGATTTCGCTACCCATCATTTCAGATACGTCTACAGTACCTTTCAACATTTCAGCGCCTTTTAATGTTAAATGTTCCGGTCTGACACCTAATGTAATGTCTTGTGGTTCAACTTTGTTTGCAGCAAGTCTGGCCTGTTTGTCAGCAGATACTTCTACTTCGATTCCGCCGATTGCTACTGCATATTTGTCACCGTTCTTCACAAGTTTCGCATCAAAAATATTCATACGAGGCATTCCAATAAAGCCTGCAACAAAAAGGTTTGCAGGATGATCAAATACTTCCTGAGGTGTTCCAACCTGTTGAATAACACCGTCTTTCATAATAACGATTCTATCACCAAGTGTCATAGCCTCTGTCTGGTCATGTGTTACATAAATAAATGTTGTATCGATTCTCTTACGTAATTTAATGATTTCAGCTCGCATCTGGTTACGAAGCTTTGCATCAAGGTTTGATAAAGGTTCGTCCATCAGCAGAACTTTAGGACTACGAACAATTGCTCGACCAATTGCAACACGCTGTCTCTGACCACCGGAAAGAGCTTTTGGTTTTCTCTTCAGATACTGTGTAATATCAAGAA
>CAZYUZ010000186.1:0-4488 GCA_964650775.1 uncultured Lachnoclostridium sp.
TTCTGTTCCTGAAGATGTTTTTAGTGCAGGGCAGGGGGATTCAATTCTGGCTCGCGTAGCAGGACATTCCATTTCAACAGTACATTATTCTTATGAGAAGAGTGGCGAAGTGGCTGCGAATATGCTGGTAGAGATTCTCACTACGGGAGAAACTGCTTTTAAAGAAATTATGCTTGGATATTATATTGTAGATAATGCTACCTATGGTGTTTGATAAAATATTGAGTTAGAAAATGAGAAATGCTGACAGCTCTTTGGTGAGAGGTCAGCATTTTTTGTTTAACAAAATGTTATAAATTCCATTATTTTTAACAATATGTTTGAAAATTATCTTGCAGATTCCATATCAGAAGTGTAGGCTAAAATCAGGAGGATGCGCTATGGATAGAGAAAGAATTATTCAGACCTTTGAAAAATATGTTTCGGATTACAATTTAAATGATCCGAATATCTATACAAAATATGTTCACACAGGAAGAGTTGCATTGAATTGTGAATGTATTGCAAAATCTTTGAAGCTTTCACAGGAAGACACCGACATTGCATGGGAAATCGGGATGCTCCATGATATTGGAAGATTTGAGCAGCTGCGCAGATTTGATACCTTTGATGATTCGAAATCGATTGATCATGCAAAGTTTGGTGCAGACTTACTTTTTGTGGATGGATTGATAAATAGTTTTGAAGAGAATGAAAGCATTTATCCACTTTTAGAGAAAGCTGTTCGCTATCACAGCTTGTATCGATTGCCGGAAGAGTTGTCTTCGCGTGAACTGCTGTTTTGCCAGATTATCAGAGATGCGGATAAAGTAGACATTTATAAATCGTGTTATGAAACCGGATTGGAAACGGTTTATCATGCAACGACAGAGGAAGTTTTAAACAGCGAAATCACGCCAGAAGTGTATCAGGTGTTTTATGAAGAAAGAGCAATTCCAAAGAGCATTCGAAAGACGGTAGCAGATCATCTGGTAGGACATATTGCATTAACTTTTGAACTTACGTATCCTGAAAGCAGAAGATTGGCAGTGGAGCAGGGGTATTTAAAGAAGATGCTGGAAATAGAATTTGATAATCAGAAAACTATGGAGACAATGAGAGAAATCAAAAAAAGAATTATGAAAAAATATTTTTAGTAAAAAGAGAGCCTTTACAGAAATTGCTTTTTGAATTATCATAAATGAAATTTCTAAATTACCATAAAAGAGTAACAAAAATGAATATTCAAAAGATTAAGATCATCTGCGAAGAAGCCTATGCCGAAAGCATCTGGTGCAAGCGGCTTCTTGGTGGATTTGTAAAAGAACTGAAAAAGAGACGTATATCCTACGAAGTACTTGAGCATCTGGATGGAGAGGCAGAGATGGTCTGTCTGATCGGTATGAGTAGCAGCTGGTGTGAGGAACAGATTAAGCGATGCAATCTTCTTGGATGTGCTCTGCTGATTTTAAGCAGCCAGTCCCGCAGAACAGCCACAGGGAATTACCATTTTCTCTGTCCGAATATTCGAACAGCTGCAAAAGAGTTAAAAGAAAAGCTGGATAAATCAGGAAGAACTAGTATTGCTTTGTATGGTGCAAACATTTCTGCAGAGCTGGATCGTGATCGAACAGAAATCCTTACATCCATTGTGCAGAACACCTCTGCAATCTTCCCCAATACTGGAAATCTGGAAAACTGTTTTCGTTCCTTCTTGCCAAAAGCTTCTCAATATGATGCTGTCATCTGTGTGAATGGTTATGCGGCGATTTCGCTCGTAAAAAAGCTGGAAAAAGAGAACAAAGATTTATTGGATAAGCTTGTTGTTGTATCCTTTGAAGAGGTATTAAAGCATTCGAAATATAACCAGTGGATTTCGCTTGTAGACTTAAATCTGGAATCCTATGGAAAGACAGCGATTGCAATGCTGGAATTGATAGATTCGGGAAATGCAATTTCGACGGTAACCGTAGAAATGCAGTGCAGTGTTTGTGATATTCCGTCAAAGGAAGCGATAGAAGAATCGGCTGTAATGTCAGAAAATTATCTGCTCTACGAAGACCCTGAAATTATTCACATGGCAAAAATCGAGCAGCTTCTTAGAGATGCAGATGACTTAGATCACCACATCATTGCCATGCTGCTTGACAATGCCAAGTACAGTGAGATTGCAGACAGCTGTTATATGACAGAAGGCAATGTGAAGTATCGTGTGAAGAAATATATGAGTACCTGTGACTGCAAAACTAAGAAGGAACTTCTGGAACTTTTACAGGAATATTTACAGTAAAAAGTATAAAAAAGCGTGCATGGTTTTGCACGCTTTTTTGTATTTTATTTGACAGATTTCTCTGATAAAATAAACACAGTTAAAAATGTACCAGAGGAAGCGGTACTTAAATTTATAAACGAAAGGAAATTATCATGGCAAGCTTATCATTACAGAACATTAAAAAAGTTTACCCAAACACAGAAAAGAAGAAAAAAGCTAAAAAAGGTCAGCCAGAAAAGAAAACTAATCTTTTAGTTACAGAAGAAGGCGTTGTAGCTGTTCAGGAATTCAACCTTGAAATCGCAGACAAAGAATTTATCGTACTTGTAGGTCCATCCGGATGTGGTAAATCTACAACTCTTCGTATGGTTGCTGGTCTTGAAGACATCAGCGGCGGTGAATTATACATCGATGGCAAACTCGTAAACGATGTTGCACCAAAGGACAGAGATATTGCAATGGTATTCCAGTCATACGCTCTTTACCCACATATGACAGTATATGATAACCTTGCTTTCCCATTAAAATTAGCAAAAATGGACAAAGCTGAAATCGACAGAAAAGTTCGTGAAGCAGCTGAAATCCTTGACATCACACAGTATCTTGACAGAAAACCAAAGGCTCTTTCAGGTGGTCAGAGACAGCGTGTTGCAATCGGTCGTGCAATCGTTCGTAATCCTAAAGTTCTCCTCATGGACGAACCTTTATCAAACCTGGATGCAAAACTTCGTAACCAGATGCGTGCTGAAATCATCAAATTACGTAAAAGAATCGATACAACATTCATTTACGTAACACATGACCAGACAGAAGCTATGACACTTGGTGATAGAATCGTTATCATGAAAGACGGTGTTATTCAGCAGGTTGGAACACCTCAGGAAGTATTCGATCATCCAGCAAACCTCTTCGTAGCAGGATTCATCGGAATGCCACGTATGAATATCTTCGATGCAAAACTTGTGAAGAAAGGTGACAAATATGCAGTAGCTATCGGCGGAATCGAAGTAGAAGTATCTGATGAAAAACAGGCTAGACTTGCTGCAAACAACGTTGCACCACAGGACATCACATTAGGTGTCAGACCAGAACACTTAACATTAAAAGGCGATGACTTACTGAAAGGTAATGTGGACGTATACGAAATGATGGGTAGCGAAATTCACTATCACGTATCTTACGAAGGACAGGACGTTATCCTCATCATCCCAACACTTGGACATGAAACAGTTGGTATGGGTCATGAAATCGGCTTCACATTTACAGGAAGCGTTGCTCATATGTTCAACAAAGAAACAGGAAAGAATTTAGAATTCTAAGAATTCTCTATTAATGTAATGAAAATGCCGCCGCATGAATGATTGAATAAATCATGGATGCGGCGGCATCTTTTGTAGATTTTTTTGCTAAATTCTATGAAGAACTGTTTTAAGATGTAAGCATTTATTTTAGGTATTAAATTTCACCACGGCGTTTCTTAAGTTCTGTAATATTAGCTTCTACTTTAGATTTGCTTAATGGATAGATGAACATAAGCACTAAAGCTACTAAAAGGAATCCTACTGCCGGAATGATACAGGACATTTTGAAAAGATTTAATGTTACAGTTGGATCAAATGCAGTTGCCTGTGTATAACCGATGACAGTAAGGATCGCACCTACTAAACCAGAAGAAAGTGCCTGTCCGATTTTACGTGCAAAAGAATATACTGCATAAATTGTTCCGTCTTCACGAATTCCGTTGTGTACTTCTGCATCATCAATAACGTCTGTGATCATTGCCCATACCACTGTATTGAAGAATCCCATACCTGCATAAGGGATCATGTTAAATGCAAGATAAACCCAAGGGCTTGTCGGTTTGATAACAAGACAGATAGCAAATGTAATTGCTGAAACCAGACAGCTTACTGTTGCAAGCTCTTTTTTACCAAACTTTTTGGAAAGTGTGGTTGCGAGAGGTGCACAGATTACGATGATGATAAGGCTTCCTGCAAGGGAAGAAATCGATTGTGCAGCAGCAGAGCCATAGTAGTTAGGGAATACATAACCTGCCATACCGGACATACTAAGCTGAGCAAGAAGTAAAAGAATCGCTGCTGCAATGATTCCAAGAAGTGATCTGTTGGTAAAAAGACTCTTCAACATTGCAACGACATCCAGCTTCTGGGTATTTGCCGGTACTTCAACACGTTCAGTAACCAGGTTAAAGCTGATAAGATAGCAGATGATCGCTA
>CAZYUZ010000187.1:0-1431 GCA_964650775.1 uncultured Lachnoclostridium sp.
ATTGAAGCCGGCGGAAGACGAAAGGAAATTGCAGACGAAGCGATTCGTTAAGCAGTGTGTGTGGAAGCTGAAAAGCTGAAACCACCGCTTAAGGATTGTGGAAATAAGAAACAGAGTGGTCTCGACTGAAAAGTTGAGGCTTTTTTTGTATCATGCAAATTGATGTTCATGATGCTTTAAGCCGGCTGTCTCGCCGGCTTTTCTTCTAGCATCCTCAGCATACATTCTTTCAGCTTCCGTACACTTTCTGTTTCCTTCTTTTTCACATGAGTCCCCATCCCAAGTTCGCGAATCGCCTGTGGTTCCACCGGAATGCAAAGCACATTGTCCGTACGGCCACGAATCATCAGTTCCGACATCATGGAAACGCCAAGTCCCCTTGCAACCATCTGAATTAAGGTTTCATCGTCCACACGGGCGGTTTTTGCATTTAGTTTAATGCCCAAAGGTGTAAGGGCAGCCTTTACATCAATATCAAATCTGCCGTAAGGCATCAGAAATTCTTTTCCTTCAAATTCCACCAATGGAAAATGTGTCCGTTCCCCCATCGGGTAATTTTTCGGCAAAATCGCATACATTTTTTCCTCATAAAGCGGGATCCAGTCGCAGCTGTGGTAGTTCTGACGGCTGGCGAAGATTACGTCTGTTTGCCCCGATTCTAATAATTCAAATGGCTCCAATGCATCGTCTACCATACGAAGGTCCACATTGACCTCCGGGCAAATGCGTTTGAAACGGTAAAGGAGCTCTGGCATCCAGTGCATGGCAATACTGGCATAGGCTGCGATGCGGATGACTTCACACTTTTGCTCTGCAATATGTTTGATCTGATTTTCCAGATTGGCATTGGCGCGTAAGAACTCTCTGATGGCAGGCATCAGCTGAAGTCCCTGTTCGGTAAGTGTGATACCGCTGTGATTACGTTGAAGCAGTGGAAATCCGATTTCTTTTTCTAAAGCATCCATCATATGGGTCAGTCCGGACTGCGTATATCCAACCACTTCAGAAGCTTTACTAAAGCTGCCAAGATCGGCAGCAGTCATTAATATTTCCAGTTTTTTGCTATCCATGTTGATTCCTCGTACATTTTTTGTCGGTATATTTCTAATATATGACATTTTCTAATACCCCTATTATAAACACTTGTTTCTCAAGAAACAAGCAAAATGGTAGAATACTAAAAAATGAGAGAGGGGTTTTCATTATGAAAAAGCAATTGAGTATTAAACAGAGAATATTGGTAGCAACCACTTTGTTTGGTATGTTTTTTGGTGCAGGGAACCTGATTTTCCCAGTTCATTTAGGACAGATTGCAGGCTGCAATGTGATTCCTGCGATGGTTGGTTTTATTATTGCCGCGGTGGGCATTCCAATCCTTGGGGTTGCGGCCATTGGTAATACGCACTCCAGCGGTTTACAGGAACTATCATC
>CAZYUZ010000187.1:1441-4412 GCA_964650775.1 uncultured Lachnoclostridium sp.
TTGGAAAGGGATACGGTTATTTCTTTACATGCCTGTTATATTTGACCATTGGACCATTTTTTGCCATTCCAAGATGTGCGACCACATCTTTTACAACAGGGATTGAACCAATGCTGGGGCAGAATGTTTCCAGTTCCATTGCATTATTGATTTTCTCCCTGATATTTTTTGCATTGGTGTTGTTCTTTTCTTTACGTCCGGCGAAGATTACAGTTTGGATTGGAAAGATTATTAATCCATTGTTCTTGATTTTCCTTGCAGTGCTGGTAATTTCAGCCCTGTTAAATCCGGGGACGGCAGTATCAACAGTACAGCCGGTAGCAGAATATGAAAATGGTGCATTGTTCTCAGCGTTTATTGAAGGGTATGGAACCATGGATGCCATTGCAGGGTTAGCGTTTGGAATTGTTGTGATCGACATTATCCGTTCCATGGGTGTTACAGAAGATTCCGCAGTGGCGAAGGATGTTCTTCGTTCGGGAGTTATGACGGGGATTTTGATGGCAGTGATTTACATTGCAACCATTCTGATGGGTGCACAGTCCAGAGGTTTGTTTGAAACATCTGAAAATGGTGGGATTGCACTGGCACAGATTTCAAGACATTATCTTGGAACTGCAGGAAGCATCGTACTGGCACTGACCATTACATTTGCATGCCTGAAAACTTCCATCGGTCTGGTAACCAGCTGCTCGGATACCTTTGAGCGTATGTTCCCGAACAGTTTAAGCTACAAGACATGGGCGTGCATTTTTACAGTATTTTCATTTGTGATATCAAATGTTGGATTGTCAAAGATTATCGATTATTCTGTGCCGGTATTAATGTTCTTATATCCACTGGCGATTACATTGATCGCATTAGCGTTATGTGGAAAAATCTTCGATCACGACAGAGTGGTGTATGTAAGTGTGACTGCATTTACCTGTGTGGCGGCAGTATTTGATTTTCTTAAAACATTGCCTGCAGGGCTGCAGGAGAGCCTGCAGCTGGAACCAGTGATCCAATTTGCAAGAAATGTGCTTCCTTGGTTTGATTTAAATCTTGGATGGGTAGTACCGGCGATTGTTGGGCTGGTATTAGGGCTTTTGATTCGTAAAATGAGAAATAGATAGAAATTTAGATGGGGTTATCCCCATCTTTTTCTTTATAGTGGCGGAATTAGCCAAGTTTATGTCGCAGTAGTAGAGATATATTCTGACAGCTATATTTGATATATTGTAATTGTAACAAACGGTTAAGCCTTTGAAAGGAGGTTCGCTATGCAAAAAGAAAAACTGGCAAAAATCTTATTTATGATATTTCTGATGGTTTTATCCTTTAGTGTTTTGACTCGCATTATTCCAGAATCAAAGTATGTGCAGGAAACAATCCAGCACCTGGAAGAAAGTCAGAATACGATCATGAAGTTTTCGGGAACAACCATCGCCACATCCTTGTCACTTTCAGCATTGCCAAATGATTTCGCAAGTCCATTGGCAAGCACCGTATCAGACTTAAATACCTATTTTATTTTCATCTTTGCGGTGCTGTTTGTAGAAAAACTGGTGGTGATCGAGGGAATCAAGATTGCTCTTGTCTGGATTGTTCCAGCTGCCTGCATTTTGTATATTGCAGCAATCCTGACATCCAAAGAAATGTTTAGGAACTTTGCGAAAAAGCTGTTGATCCTGGGACTTTCCATTATCATGGTGATCCCAATTAGTACACATTTTACAGAAACTGTCTGTGCGGATTATCTGACCTATGTGGATGAAACCATTGAGGAAGCGGATGCAGGTGCTAATAAGATCAATGAACTGATGGCGGAAGGCAATGAAGAAGCGACATTTTTCGACAAGCTGACGGATGCATTTAAAACAGCCATTCAGGATGTGAATGATTTGCTGGTATATTTTAAAAATGTGGTGAAAAAATGTGTGAATTCTGTTGCAGTGATGATTGTGACAACCTTTGTGTTACCAATGTTGACCATGCTGCTCTTTAGATGGCTGCTGAACGAATTGTTTGCACTGCATTTTCCAGACCCAAAACTTCCGAAGCTGCCACAGGATTTGAAAAAGAAATTTAGCAAAGAAACAGAGCTGATTGTAATGGAGGACGAAAATGAAAGATAAAAATAAAGCATTAACCATTACCTGCTATGTGTTGGGAATTGCGATTGTTGCCATGCTGCTTTGGGGACTTGTGAATGAAAAAAGTGTGTTTGAAGAACCTTACGATGATGGGATTGAACAGGTGAATCTGGATACCATTTATCTTCATGGCAGTAAGATAGAGGTGGATTTTTCTGAGGTACTTATCGGAACTCTGGAAGAGACCAGAAAACTGATTGTCAGCACCCAGGAGGCAACCGTATCCACAGAACTTACTTCGGAACTGATCAGACAGCTGGATTTTGATTTCTTAAAGAAGACACAGAAGGTCAGTTATACAGGCAAGGGATATTTTGTGGTAGATCTGGACAATCTGACAAAGAACAATATCATACAGGATAAAAAGGAAAAAAAGATTACCATGAAAATTGATCATGCCTATCTGCAGACCATCGAAATCGACCCGGAAAAAATCATCATTGATGAAGTGAAAGAGGGACTGCTTGCTAGAGGAGACATTAAACTGACGGTCAAAGACTACAATGCCATTGAAAAAGATTTGAGAGATCGTATGGAGGAGAAGTTTGATACGGCAGAAAACGGACAGAAGGCAGATGCGATTGCACTGGAGATGGTGAAAGATGTGTATGAACCGGTGATTAAAGCGATTGACTCGTCTTATGAGCTGTATGTAGAATTTAAGTGATGTTGATGTGCAAAAATCGTTAGGAGAGTTAGAAATATGGTTAAAGTTTTATTTATATGCCACGGCAGGTCGTGTGGGAGAATAGTAGGAACATTGGGTTTGCTGGGGATATGGGAAAGTTAGGAAAAGGAAATAGTAATAAATTAGCATGAAGGGGAAGTTTGTGCCA
>CAZYUZ010000188.1:0-2285 GCA_964650775.1 uncultured Lachnoclostridium sp.
ATATCTATTTACCTCCGTAAATTTAAAATAAAGAACAGTTTGCGTAAACTTTTGCCTTACGTTTTTTCTTTTTGGGTGTGGTATCTACCACCGTATCATCAACATCCATATTTGAAATGAAGTTATTAAACTGTGACATCATAGAGAACATGGACATATCAAACAAGTTCGTATCGCCTTCATCTCCCTTTGTAAACTGCGAGAACATATCGAACAGTGTTTCAACTTCCAAGCCAAGTTCTTCTGAAACCTCTTCCACTTTCTCTATCAGTTCTTCAAACATCAGCATAGTCTGTTCATCACCAAAGGAATCCTCTACCTCTCCGGTAATGACATCGAACATTTCCTGCAGTTTGTTTCCGGTATGTTCATCCATTTCGCTCATAATCTGTGCAATACGCACCTGTGTATCTACACCTTTTGCCATGGCTGCCAGCCCATCTGCTGAAAATCTGCCCTGAATTGCAGCTGTCGCAGCTTTCTTTTCTCCTAATACCTGCAAAATAGCTTGTTGAACTGTCATTTCGTACGCCAGATAATAGGTTCTGCATTCTTCTCTTTGATTTAATCTCCATGCTCTGCCTGCAGCCTGCCACATGATAAAAAGGGAATAACCGGATTGATAAAAAATGAGCGTCGGAAAATTATAAATTTCTCCGCGCTCTTTCCAACAAAAATCCAATCCTGTTTCACAAAGGCGTGGATTACAAAGCATTACTTTCATCCCTTCCTTTGCTCTTGCATGCATCCAGGCTTCTCTTGCTGCTGCCGACGGATAACTTGCTCTCATGACTACCACTTCATTTTTCTGCAGATTACAATGCTTTAGCAGTAACTCCTGCAGCCTTGGAAGTACATTCGTTGAATCTGACTGTGTATATTCTGCATAGATTACACAGTTACGGCTTTCTGATAACTCTTGTTTTACAATATCAATCAGCATTTCTTCCTTTGCAAGCATGCCTCCATCTTCTAAAAGAATGCGATAATCCTGTGGGGTTACCACTTCAAAACCACTTTTCGGGTCCAAAATCGGCTCAACGCCATACGGCTTATCTAAATAAGACATTTCAAACTGATGACGTACACTGGATAATGGGACCTTAAAATCTCGTTCGTATTGTTTTATGGCTCCAATGGTCCGATTGTACTTCTGAAACATCTGTGCTTCTAATCCAGGCTTTGGCTTACAGAGTCTGATCCACTCATACAAGGGCGGCATATTTGCTGACATATCCTCAATATTTAAGAACACCGCTCTATCCAGCAAAAAATCCGAGAAAATCTTTGGGCTGATTCCCGGCAAAACCCTTGGCTGCCTTAATTGTCTGCCCCTGGAGCATACGTTATTTCTTAAATTGACGTCTGCAGTAAACTCTGTCTCCACACAGCCATAGTCAACTGCAAACTTCATCACCGATGTCCACGAATAACCATGTTCTTTCATGCGCCCTGGCTCTAAGCGGTATAGGATATAAAACAAATCTGTAGCGACACCCCCGGCAATCGTTCCCGTCAGTCCAAAGGTGTACTTAGCTGCTTTCATGATATGATGAAACGCATTTCCTTGAGCAGTGGAACCGCCCTTTGCCTTATGTACCTCATCACAGATGAAGACATCGATATATCCTTTTAGATATTTCTTGATAAACAGTGCTGGTGAATATTTTCTACATCCGCCCATGGAGTCTTCCATGGAATTTAGTACTTCTCCGTAAAGCTTTACAGCCTCCTGTTCATATCCTCTAAGAACCCAGTTCGTGACTTTTCCTTTTTTAGCCTTATTTGACCAGAAAGTCTGCCTGATCCATGTAGGTTTTTTCTCATACCCAAACTCCATATTGATGTTCTTTACATATGGCATCCATAAACTTTCACCACAGTAAATACATGTCTGGTTGTGATTTCGCTCAGCGCTCATATCATACCAACGCATTGGCCAGGAATTTTGATTCTGCTCATCCAAAAACGTTTCCATTTCAAATGTGTAGTTTGTTGGAAACAGCAAACGATTGCAGTGAGGGCAAATCAGCCCTTCACGCTTAAAGTCTGTTTTCACAATCTCAAGATTTTCACTTTTACAGCACATGCACTTCCCATAGTTTTTCATCTGTATTGATCCACAGTCCTTACATTTAAACACTTCCACTCTTCGCACGGCTTCTTTCTTCGGTGTCGGTATTCTCTGATAAGACAGCTTTAAAAAATCCTTTGAGATAATATAGAATTCTTTTCCGCAGTCCCTGTTACTTCCACCCTCACGCAATGCTCCCAGCGGTGAACAG
>CAZYUZ010000188.1:2295-4383 GCA_964650775.1 uncultured Lachnoclostridium sp.
ATCACCGGCTTAGCGTATGGAATTCTCTCCCGAAGTTCGTTACACCATTTTTCTACCAGGTGCCCTGGGCACATGATAAAATGTCTGTAATTAATGACTCCGTCTTTTTCATAAGCATCTTTTAAAGTTTTATCCGGATGCTCTTCCAGCCATTTCCCCACATACAGCATCTCTGCTGCAGTTGCTGCCTGTATCGTTTTTCCGGAACCTGTTCCCATAGAAAAAAGGGCATATCTGCCCTTTGTCTTGCGAAAATATTCATAGATTCCATTTACCATTGCAGCTTGCTGTGGATACAGACGAATGTTCTTTAGCACTGCCCTGTCTATCTTTCCATTCAGTTCACTGACTGGTCTTAAGATTGATTTTAGATTATCAACGATTGACTTCCCATACTCCTTAAAGTATTCATCCAAGTTTTCAAAATGAAGCATTTTCTGCTCTTTTTTCGTAATCCAGATCTTTCCTCTATGAAATAATGAAGTAATCATTTCCCGAAGGGTTTCTTCAGACAATGAAATATAGCAGACCTTCAAATCTTTTATGGCTACATCTCTTCCATTTTTCTTGATTGTCCGCTCAAGATTCCCGTAATAATAAGATTTTGAAATAAAACACAATGCCTTTCTATTCTTCATTTCTTCATATACTCTGGGAACCCACCACTCAAGCAACGGCAGATCATAGTTATTCATCAACAGATAATACAAATCTTTATATAGATCCTCTTCCGTAGTAACCAGATAATCTTTTGTAAGATTTTCTGCTAACGCAAGTCCATGGGTGAATTTCTCTTTTCCCCTTTGAATCGTCACATAATTTGCATTAAACTTTTCTGTATTGCGATAACTGCGATGTCGATACACCAGCATCCCATCCATCACTAGTGCTGCTCCTACGGACCTTACTACCTGAGCAGACCTGTCAAAATAGGAAACGATCAGCGGTGCATTCTGAAACCCTACAATCATAAAATCCAAATACACCTCTGACGTTCCCGCCATTAACTGTTCCATTGTTTTCCTCCTTTATTGGTTCCTACATAAAGAACCGGTTCCTCCTTAAATATGCATAGTTTTTATAACTGCGTAATTTTCCCATCATTTTGGATGATGTTTAAGCGGATTCTTGTATAAGACCGTGAAGTGATGCTTTTGGCATAATCATCTTCATCATAATTTATGCTATCTTCCTCCACTCTTCTTGCAACTCCACGTTGTAAATGAAGCGTTCCTTCGTTTTCATCTCCAGCAAGTCCCTGACCTCCGCCAGATACTGCCAATAAATAAGCAATATCTTTAGAAACCGGTACAATTGGCTGGTTTAGATCACATCCCGTATATGATTTCTGGAATAGGTTGACACCAAAATAATCATATAAGGGAGAGGTGTCCAAGCTCTCTATTGCAGCTTCAGGCTTAAACTTCATGGTCGTAAAATACTCAATATCAGAGTCTTTACTTACACCTACCTCATATCTGACTGCTACCTCTTCAGGCTTTTGTGGCAGATATGGAATTTCTTTAAACCTTAATGCCTTTTGATAAGATACCTCAAAATCGGACCTTAAATATCCGGACTGTCCGCTTCTTTTCTTCCGAAGAATGACAACAACCTGATGATATTTTTCGTATTCCTTATCATCAAAACGAAAATATTCACAGACAACATACCTTGATAACATTGCACGAAAGAATTTTTCTTCCGAAAATACGGCATAAGGTATCACATAAGTAAGATATGCCTCTGCTTTTAAGTAGTAGCTGATACGTTCTAAGAACAACAATTCCAGTCTTTTACTTCCTTCTGTTTCCTTTTGTTCTCCATACGGAGGGTTTGCAAAGCAAAAAGAAAAGACCCCGTGCGAAATTTTTACACCTCGCAAGAAGTCTTCATTTAAAACACTGATAAAATTTTCATTATCCTTTAAATGTGTCTGATAGGTTTCCGGATTCAACTCCACCGCATACCTTTTGACATTCGTTCGCTCTCCCGTTACCGCCATCAATGCACTTCCATCACCCGCACTGGGTTCTAATACGCAGATTTCTTAGGCCGTGTCAAAATCAAACATCATTCCTATACGTT
>CAZYUZ010000189.1:0-4321 GCA_964650775.1 uncultured Lachnoclostridium sp.
TCTGCATTAAGTATCCAACTGCACAGTCGCCGCCTTTTGCACGAACAACTTCTGTTACACCAGCTACTGAAGCATGTGCTCTATGAGAAGAACCGAAAGCGTCACATACATATGCGTCGCAAAGTTCTGCTAATTCTTTAGAGAATTCTTCGCCGTTCTTTGTTTCTTCTTTTCCACGGAAACGTGTATTCTGTAATAATACAACATCGCCTTCGTTCATAGCTGCTACTGCTGCTGTTGCAGCTTCGCCTGTTACATTGTAATCAGCTACGAATACTACTTCTTTGCCTAATTTTTCAGAAAGTCTTTTTGCTACTGGAGCTAAAGATTCTTTTTCGTTTGGTCCTTCTTTAACTTTACCAAGGTGAGAGCAAAGGATTACTTTTGCTCCATCATTGATTAATTTGTTAATTGTAGGAAGAGCTGCTTTGATACGTGTTTCGTCTGTGATCACGCCATCTTTTAATGGTACGTTAAAGTCGCATCTTACTAATACTCTTTTGCCTTTTGCGTTAAAATCGTCTACGCTTTTTTTGTTAAGTGACATTTTGTATGCCTCCTTGTATTTAATTATATATTGTTGAATTGTTTAAAAAAAGGTCCGGTCCAAAAAGACCGGACCCTTTGAGGTCTAAATTAACCCTTCAAACACTTTTACACTTAAGGTATGCGCAATCCGATGCGCTACTTGCTTATAAAAAGCACAAGTACTTTTTACATTAATGTTCCGAAGTGTTTGATTGTACGAACCATCTGGCTTGTGTAAGAGTTTTCATTGTCATACCAAGAAACTACCTGTACCTGTGTTGTGCCATTGTCTAATGGAAGAACCATTGTCTGTGTAGCATCAAACAGAGAACCATATGTCATACCGATGATATCGCTAGATACGATTTCGTCTGTGTTGTAACCGAAAGATTCGTTAGCTGCTGCTTTCATAGCTGCATTGATCTGATCAACTGTTACTGTACCTTCAACAACTGCTGTTAAGATTGTAGAAGAACCTGTTGGTGTTGGGATACGCTGAGCAGCACCGATTAATTTACCATTTAATTCTGGAACTACTAAACCGATAGCTTTAGCTGCACCTGTGCTGTTTGGCACGATGTTGCAAGCTGCTGCACGAGAACGTCTCTTATCGCCTTTTCTCTGTGGTCCGTCAAGTGTCATCTGATCGCCTGTGTAAGCGTGGATTGTGCACATGATACCAGATTTGATTGGAGCTAAGTCGTTAAGTGCTTTAGCCATTGGAGCTAAGCAGTTTGTTGTACAAGAAGCTGCAGAGATGATCTGATCTTCAGATGTAAGTTTGTCATGGTTTACATTGTAAACGATTGTTGGAAGGTCGTTTCCAGCTGGAGCTGAGATAACAACATATTTAGCACCTGCATCGATGTGTGCCTGAGCTTTTGCTTTAGATGTGTAGAAACCTGTACATTCAAGAACTACGTCAACACCGATTTCTCCCCAAGGAAGTTCAGCTGCGTTAGCTTTTGCGTAAATTTTGATTTCTTTTCCATCAACTGTGATAGAATCTTCACCTGCTGTAACTTTATCGCAAAGTGCATATCTACCCTGTGTAGAGTCGTATTTTAATAAGTGAGCTAACATTTCTGGGCTTGTTAAGTCGTTGATTGCAACGATTTCAAAACCTTCTGCTCCGAACATCTGTCTGAATGCAAGACGTCCAATACGTCCAAAACCATTAATTGCTACTTTAACTGCCATGATTTTCATCCTCCTGAAATATAAATTGTGCATAAAAGTATTATTTTGAGATTTATGTTAAATTAATCCCAATCTGCATATATTGTACCTAATCCTATTGGAAAATTCAAGTGTTATTTTTGCAAAAAATGTTATTTTTTTAACGTATTTTTTGTTTACTTCGACAGTTTTTTTGCGTATAGTAGAATTAGGATAAAATTATTAAGAAAAATATTAAATTATTTGAGGTATATCATGATTATTTGCGACTTTCATAACCATACAGATTTCTCCGCTGATTGCGATACTCCTGCTGAAAAAATGATTGATAAAGCCATTGACTTAGGGCTTTCCTATCTTTGCATTACAGACCACATGGATCCGGACATGCAGTTTCCGGGAATGGATTTTACCTTTGATCTGGACGAATATTTTGCAAAGCATAAAAAATGGCGAGAAAAATATAAAGACAAGATCAACATTCTGACCGGTATCGAGCTTGGTCTGCAGCCACATATTGCAGAAGATCTTAAGCAGGTCTTAGCCGACAGAAATTATGATTTTGTGATTGGCTCTGTCCATGTCATTGACCATATTGATCCATATTTCAGAGCATACTGGGAAAACAAGACCGAATATCAAGGAATTCTTCGCTATTATGAAAATGTGCTGGAATGTCTCGCTGCTTATACGGACTTCGACGTTTTCGGACACATTGATTATGTCGTGCGATACGGTCCAACGCAGGATCAGAATTATTCTTACCAGACCTACAAAGAAATCATCGATGAAATTCTTACCATTTTAATTTCAAAAAATATAGGTCTTGAGCTGAACACTGCAGGTTTAAAATATGGATTAAGTTTTGCCCACCCACAGATGGATGTACTGAAAAGATACCGTGAGCTTGGCGGCGAAATCATTACCGTTGGTTCAGACGGACACAAGCCGGAACATCTGGCATATGATTTCCACAAAGTTCCTGCCATTTTAGAAGAAGCCGGATTTAAATACTACACAATATTTGAGGGGCGCAAACCAGAATTCATTAAATTCTAGACAAAAAAACGCTGCCCTTGCTGTATTTACAAAGAACGTCTCGAGGTTTCGCTTGACCTCCACATATCTTTATAAATACCGCAAGGGCAGTAATTTTTTACATCTACAATTTTGTTCCTACAATGGTTCCACCGCCCAGGACAATGTCTCCATCATAAAATACAACAGCCTGTCCCGGCGTAATTGCTCTGACTGCTTCCGGGAATGTACATTTCACCAGATCCTCACCGATCACTTCTACGATACATTTTGCACCTTTGTGATTGTAGCGAATCTTTGCATCCACTTCGATCGCATCTGCCGGCTGTTCCATTCCCATCCAGTTAAGTTTGTTTGCATAGAGCACATTTCCGAATACATCTGAGCCTTCACCGATCACTACCTCATTAGTTTCCGGACGAAGCTCTGTGACAAACACTCTTCTTCCCATTGGAAGCTCCAAGCCTTTTCTCTGTCCAACAGTATAGTGAATGATTCCTTTATGCTTTCCAAGCACCTTACCGTCTGCAGTGATAAAATTTCCTTCCGGAATCTTCTTTCCGGTACTCTGCTCGATAAAACCAGCATAATCATCATCCGGCACAAAACAGATTTCCTGGCTGTCCGGTTTCTTTGCCACGCGAAGCTCAATCTCTTCTGCAATCTTACGAATTTCATCCTTTTCATAAGCACCACATGGCATCAATGTTTTAGATAACTGTTCCTGTGTCAGATTATACAGTGCATAGGTCTGGTCTTTTGCATCTGTTTTGGACTTCTTGAGCGCATATCTTCCATTTGGAAGCTGCACGACCGATGCATAATGTCCGGTCGCAATATAATCTGCTCCAATATCCATACTGCGCTTCAAAAGGCTTTCCCACTTTACATAGCGGTTACAGGCGATGCACGGATTCGGTGTGCGTCCGTTTAAGTACTCATCCACGAAATAATCCATGACATTTTCCTTAAACTCTTTTTTAAAGTTCATTACATAGTAAGGAATATCAAGCTGGGCTGCTACTCGTCTTGCATCATCCACTGCACTTAAGCCACAGCACCCGCCATTTTCTTCTTGTACAGTTTCTTCTTCATCCTGCCAGATCTGCATGGTCACGCCAATGACTTCATAGCCTTGCTCTTTTAAAAGGTATGCCGCAACGGAAGAATCCACTCCACCGGACATTCCCACTACAACTTTCTTTCCTGCCATGAATTAATACTCTTCGCTTTCCTCTTCTTCGTCTTCATGAATATCAGACTTTGGTTTTTCCAGCCCTTCGATTGTGATGCCGTTCTTTTCTGCATAATCCCAGAGTGCTGCATGGATGGCTTCTTCTGCCAGAAGTGAACAGTGAACCTTTACAGCTGGAAGTCCATCCAGCGCATCCATAACTGCTTTGTTTGTGACCTGAAGTGCTTCATAGATTGTTTTTCCGATAACAAGTTCTGTTGCCATACTGGAAGTCGCAACAGCTGCACCGCATCCAAATGTTTTGAATTTACAGTCTTTGATTACCTGATTTTCATCGATATCAAGATAGATTCTCATGATATCTCCACATTTTGCATTTCC